>CANFLP010000036.1 GCA_947447835.1 Bacteroidota bacterium | reverse complement strand
CCTGAGGCCCAAAATCTTTAAAGAACTTATCCTCAATATGGTATTCGAACTCGTGTTCGCCGGCCGTTAAACCTACAAATGGTATTTCAAATGTTCTGTTTTGGCCCATAACCGTACTTTAAGGGTTGGCAAAGTTAGTAAAAACCAATCAAAAGACAAAGTTTATCCTAATTTTACACTATAATTTATAAGATGTTCAACGCAACTAAATTAGGTCAAAAACTGCCATGGAACTACAATAGGTATGTTCTTGGCATAATAATTTTTGCATTTAGCTGTTCTCCTAGCTTAGTGTCTCACTTTTATTTGCCATATTTTTTTAGGCCGGTTAGTTTAATGCTAAGAGCTATAACTGGAAAAATGGACAATGCGATTGGTGAATGGCTGTATCTTATTATCGTTATATCATTGATTATCAAGTTAGTAAAGTGGTTAATGAATAATAATGAACATTTTTTGACTGCTGCCTTTTGGCCTGCTCAAATGGTGAAAATGTTTAATAGCTTGCTAAAGTTGTATATTCTATTTGAACTGTGCTGGGGTCTTAATTATCAAAAAAATAGTCCTGCAGAAGATTTTAAAATGCAAGTACCAACCAGTTATTCGGAAGCTCAAATGGATAGTTTGAGTCTCGATTTGATCCAAAAAATGAATGTAACAAGGGAGAAATTGTCCGATTCTACCTTAAAAACTTTAGAAATAGACCTGATAATGGAGCAAACAAAGGGTCAGTTTGATCAAATTGACACCGATTTTCCATTTTTGCATTATCGTCGGTCATCCCTAAAAAAGGCGGCTTTCCCAAGTTGGGGTGATTATTTTGGCTATACCGCATTTTATCAACCTTTAACTGGGGAGGCCATAATTAGAGATGATTTGCCTTTGCTAACCCAGCCGTTTACGGTAAGTCATGAAATTGCGCATCAATTGGGATATGCTTCTGAAACCGAAGCTAACTTTATTGCATTTGTGATAGGTACGGAGAGTAAGGATCCGTTGTTTAATTACTCGGCCCAATTGCAATTGTTTACTTATGCTCAATTAGCTCAGTTAAATAGTATCGCGAAAAGAGGGGACTTTAAGTTGTTTGAAAATGTAATAGCAAGAAATAAGAAACTATTGAATCCTAAAGTACTTGCTGATAGAAAACAAATCAGAGATTTCTTTTCGCGCAAACAAGATTTACAAATTCCTGGCAGTACACAGTTATACAATCAATTTTTGCAATGGAATAAACAAGCAAAAGGGATTGAAAGTTATAATGATGTTTTGTTGTGGGCGCTCGCTTATAAAAAGCTATCACATAATAAGTAATTAAAACTTATTCTTCCACATCATACTCTCAATAGGCTTTTCGGGCTGTCCGCTGTATTTAGCGTTTGTTTTTTTATTGTAGGCAACTTCAATTTCTCCGTCTACTGGGAAGTAAATTAATTGACCAATCGGCATGCCTTTGTAAACACGCACGGGTTGTTTTACTGAGATTTCTAAAGTCCAATAACCACAAAATCCAACATCGCCTTTTCCAGCTGTTGCATGAATATCAATACCTAATCTACCTGTAGATGATTTACCTTCTAAGAAAGGAACATGCGCATGCGTTTCGGTATATTCTAAAGTCACCCCTAAATAAAATCCAGTTGGTTCTAAGACAAATCCTTCCTCTGGAATTTCAAAATAAGTAATTGTATTATGCGCTTTTGCATCCAAAACATTATTGTCGTAAGTAGCCAACCACTTTCCTAAATGCACATCATAGCTATTACTTCCTAAATCCTTACGATCGTAGGGTTCAACTTTAATAGTACCTTTTGCTATTTCTTCTAATATTCTAGTGTCGGATAAAATCATCTTCTGTTTTTTATGTTTAATTTGCAGTCTTAACGGCGGTGCAATCTAACTCAAAGCTTTTTTTTATGCCTTTCTTTTATCAACAAAATATTAACGAGACCCGACATTTGGCCATTTGGTCAATCACAGAGCCAGTTTCATTTTTTGAGACCGATGTTAAATTAACCGTTGATATTCAAAATGAGGAGCGTAAAATTCAACATTTAGCGGTAAGGTTATTGTTTAAGCTCATGATGCCGGAGGCAGATTTAAACAAGATGGTGATGGCCGATAATGGCAAGCCTTATTTACAAGGGGTGCCTTTTCATTTTTCCTTTTCGCATTGTAAAGGGTATGCTGCAGTTGCAGTGAGTGATACAGATCCTATTGGAATTGACATTGAAATTATACATCCAAGAATTTTAAAAGTAGCACATAAGTTCTTGAATGATGCCGAGAAAGCATTGATTGCAAATTTGTCTGAAGTTATTCAGTTACAACAAATGGCTTTTTTTTGGGCAGCTAAAGAAGCGATGTATAAACAACATGAACAATTAGGAATTGATTTTGCGCGTGATTTTAATGTGTTAGAAATTGCCAAAGAAGATAAGGGAATAGTTGATGCGCAAATTTTGCACAAAGGCGTTGAGAAGCTAGTGAAGTTAGATTATCATTTTGGGGAAGACTACGTTTGTGTTACATGTTTTACTGATAGCCTGTAATCATACATAACTATGAGCAAGGTCATAGCAATTGCTTCATAATAGTTGTCACTTTAGGGTACAATAAATTATGAGTTATGTTAAACGAAAATAAATACAAGTACTTAGTGTTGTTATTAAGTGCTAAAGAAGTTCATCTTTATATTTACGATAAAGTAAGTTTTGAAAAAATAAAATTAAGTAGTGCGGATTCTATTGAGGCTTATGAAAGAGATATGCCAAGTAGAATGGGGCAGTTTACTGACGCTTCAGCACATAAGGAAGTAGTGTTAAATAACTTTTTGCATCATATAGATTTAGCATTAGGTGATGTGTTAAATCAATATGCAAAAGTTCCTTTGTTTGTATTAGGCACTAAAAAAGTAACTGGTCATTTTAATCAGTTAACTAAACATGCTAAGGCGGTTACTGAATATATTGATGGTAATTATAATGATAGTACCATGCATGAGTTGAAGGAGTTGTTAGCGCATCATATACTTGCGTTGGATTTTGTTAAATGAATCTGAGATAATTTTTTTTACAGTAGATTAGCTCGTGCTTCGCACTCGCTTCGCTCTGAGTGGGGCGCGTACCCAAAGCCTTTTCATTCCGAGATTAGCTCGTGCTTCGCACTCGCTTCGCTCTGAGTGGGGCGCGTACCCAAAGCCTTTCAAATGCATCGCAACGCGATGCATTTTGCTTTTATATTATTCGCGTACTTACAAGAGCAAGCTCTTGACGCACGCTTATAATATAAAAGCCCGTCACTTCGTGACAGGCTTTGTGCGGAAGAGGAGAGTCGAACTCCCACGCCCGGGTGTGGGCGCTACCACCTCAAGGTAGTGCGTCTACCAATTTCGCCACCTCCGCAGGTTCGCAAACCTACAAAAAAAATGAGTCTCCCCAAAGTGCTTTACTTATTGGGAGACTCATCCTTAATTGTATTTTATAAATACTAAAGTGTTTCTAACAAAGCCTTACCTGATCTTACATAATCTTGATTCTTTGCTTCATTTGCCATTTTAATACAAGCTTCTGCGCTTGCTTTTGCACCTTTTTTATCACCTAATTCTTTTTGTACTTTCCCTTTTAATAATAGTAACCAATATGCATTTGCATTTGCAGCAATTGCTTTGTCTACATATATTAATGCATTGTCGTAGTCTTTATCTAAATCATAAAAAAAGTTTGCTGCTGCTTGGTATGTATTCGGATTTACATTTGTACCAGAAGTGGCATCTTTCACTTGCTTGCGGATAATTGGTTTTATATCGGTGCTAACTGGAATGTTTACCAAAGTGTTTGCCCACTTTAATGAAATGGTAGCAGTTTCTGGGTTGATATTATCTACATTAATAGTAAATGTTTCTGTGCTATTGCTGGTAGTTTCTGCTTTTACTTGTAAACGAACTACGTCTTCAGATTCTTTATAATCAAAACTTCCCCAACCTTTTGAATTGGTATTAAAGATAATAGTCCATTCTTTTTCACCAGGGATGGTAAATAAACCATAAGATCCAGCGGCTAATGTTTTGCCACCAATGGTAACTGGGTCAGAGAAGGTAACTTTTGTTGCGCCGTTTGCACCTGTTCTCCAAACAATTCCAGTTGGAGCCAATAAAGTACCATTGCCAAATGCGGCACGGCCTTTTAAGCCTGGACGAGAATAAACAATTTCAATTTTGCCTAAGCCAAATTCTTGAGATAAGGTTTGAGTAGGACTAGCTGCTGGCATTTTAATTTGCGCTTGCGCAGATAAGCCAATAATAGTTAACAAAGAAAATAGTATTCTTTTCATAATAGGTTCGTTTTATTTTGAATAACAAACCTAAATGATTTTAGTTTATGGGACTGTTATTTTTTTTGAAAGGCAGGGTGGAATCGGTCTAGGGTATCTCTTAAAAACGCTCTATTAATATGTGTGTAAATTTCGGTAGTCGTTATACTCTCGTGGCCTAGCATTTCTTGTACTGCGCGTAGGTCGGCTCCGCCTTCCACCAAATGCGTTGCAAAACTGTGTCTGAAACTATGAGGCGAGATGGATTTTTTAATACCGGTTTTAAGGATCAAGTCTTTAATAATATAAAATATCATTACCCTGCTTAGGCCTTTGCCTCGATTGTTTAAAAACAAAATATCCTCACAATCCTTGGCGGGAGTTTGATGCACGCGAATGGTGTCCTTATACAACTTAATATATTTGATAGCGTCGGATCCAATAGGAACCAATCTTTCTTTATCACCCTTGCCTATGACTCTAATAAATCCAACGTCTAAGTATAAACAGGAGATCTTTAAATTGATGGCTTCGGTAACACGAAGACCCGAGCTGTACATGGTCTCTAAAATGGCCTTATTCCGACCGCCTTCGGGCTTGCTTAAGTCCAAGTGTCCAATCATATCTTCAATTTCCTCAAAGCTTAAAACATCGGGTAGTTTACGTCGTGTTTTAGGAGTGGGTAACAGGGTAGTAGGGTTAAGCGTGCATATTTGCTCTAACACACAGTACTTAAAAAAGGATTTAATCCCAGATATAATACGTGCTTGAGAGGTTGCTGCCATCTCCATTTCACCAATAGTCTGTATAAATTTTTGCAAATCGGGAAGGGTGACATCGGCTGGGCCTATCTCTTTGCCCAAGTGCTCAAAGTAATTAGTAAGCTTATCTATATCTCTAAGATAGGCTTCGACCGAATGGGCGCTTAATGACTTTTCTAGTTGAAGAAAAGCTTTAAATCCTTTTTTATAGATGGCCCAGTTCATTTTACTTTATATAAAAGATTTGATTGTTAATAGAGAATGAGTTTATTTCGCGTCAGATTTAAACAAAGATATGCAAGTAAATTTAAGGTCATTTAAGCAGAAAGTGAATCGCAACGCGAAACAATTCAGATCTTTTTTAACGAGATTAGAAAAGAGATCGCCTAAGGGTTTGGATAACTTGGCCGAAATGCTAAGCCCACAAGTATGGGCCGAAACCGATTGTTTAAGTTGTGCTAACTGTTGCAAGACCATGAGCCCTACATTTACTAAAACAGATATTAAAAGAATAGCTGCTCATTTAAATACAACACCTAAAGCCTTTACGGCAGAGTGGTTGGAATATGATAAGAAAGATAAAGATTGGCTGAATAAATTAAGACCTTGTCAGTTTTTGAATTTGAAGACAAATATGTGTAGCATTTACGAAGTGCGTCCTGCAGATTGTGCTGGTTTCCCGCATTTGACAAAAAAGAAAATGACAGAATATATTCACGTTCATAAACAAAACGTGGAATATTGTCCAGCTACTTACAAGATGGTAGAGAAGATGAATGATTTGATTGGATAAACTACTTCCTTCCTTTAAATTGATCCATGGAATTGTGGACGCCAAACCATTTTCCAACAATTACATTAAACCAACTTGTAGGGAAGATTCCCTTGAACAAGGGCACTAGGTAAACGATGCCTGGCATTCGAACAAATCTCTTGTTTGATTCAATCCCTTTAATAATTTTACTTGTTGCTTTTTTGGGCTTTACTATTGGAATGATAGGACTATGCACGCCGTCAAACATACCAGTGCTAATATAAAAAGGCGTCACCGTAGTAATTACAATATTATTTTTAGCTTCTTCCATTTCGAGTGTGAGAGATTCGCTCCAGCCAACAACGGCAAATTTACTTGCTGCATATACACTCATTTTAGGATTACCTACCAAGCCAGCGGCCGAAGCAATATTTACAATATGTCCATGATTGCTTTGCAACATTGCAGGAAGAAATTCCTTTGTAATATGCATCAGTGCATTGGCATTAATGCCCATAGTGTTTTCAATTTCTTGATGTGTATGATCTACAAAATTTTTCCCAACAATAATACCCGCGTTATTTATGAGGATATCAATTTTGCCAATATCATTTTTTACTTTTTCTGCTGTAGTAATCACATCATTCATATTCATCACATTCACTACATAAGGAACTACATGAAATCCTTTTTCATTGAATTCGGCTGCAACTTCATTTAAAAGCCCTTCATTAATATCCCATATTACAAGTGTTTTAGCTCCTTTTTGTAATAGAGATGCGCCCATTAATTTTCCTATACCCGAAGCGCCTCCTGTGATTAAGATGTTTGCATTTTGAATCTGGCTCATAAAATAATTTTAGCTTCTACAATTTAATCTAAAAATACACGTCTTCAAAATAATCTAATGCCCATGTATCATTGGGTGTTTTATAAATGGCAATAACGTCAAACTGAAGCCATTTCCATTGTGGATGCATATATTGATAATGTGCAGCAGCATTTTTGAGGAACTGCATTTTAGGTGCATTAATCATTTGTTCAGGAAAACCAAAATCAACGCTACTTCTGGTTTTAACTTCTACTATATGAAGTAGTCCTTGTTTACTAGCAACAATATCAATTTCTAAATGTTTGTATCTCCAGTTGCGCTCTAAAATTGCAAATCCTAATTTTAGTAAATGGTTTGTTGCTATGTTTTCGCCTAAAAACCCAGTATCTTTGTTTTTCATAATATGATTTACATAAACATCGGTAATTAAGTAAGATGCAAAAAGCGTATAAATTACATGGGGTGCATAGGCATTACGATTGGGGTGGGACGGAGTTTATTCCCAATTTAATGAAGGTTCAAAATGCAGAAAATAAACCGTTTGCAGAATATTGGATGGGAGCACATCCATCGGCGCCTGCTCAAATTGAAACTCAAAACGGTATTGCATCCATAAATGATTTTGGAACTATTCCTTATTTATTTAAGGTGTTGGATGTGGCAAAGATGTTGAGTATCCAAGTACATCCAAGTATTGAAAATGCAATTATTGGATACGAATTAGAGGATAAGGCAGGAATTGATCTTTACGCTAGTAATAGAAATTATAAGGATAAAAATCATAAGCCCGAAGTAATGGTGGCTCTAAGTGATTTTTGGTTACTGCACGGATTTTTAGCACCCGATTTATTGGACGCGCGTTTAAACGATTATTTTTATTTCCATCCTTTAATCGATCATTTTAGAGGTGTGGATTATCAGGGTTTATATAGCTTCTTTATGCATTTGTCAAATGAAGATGCAGATAGAATCTTGAAGCCTTTAATGATGGATGCAGTTGCGAGTGTTAAACGTGGAGAGGTAGACAAATCACATCCGCATTGGTGGGCCAATAAATATTATAATGGAGTTGTACCTGAAAAGGGAATCGACAAGGGCATCTTCTCCATTTATATTTTAAATATTGTCGAAGTAAAAAAATACCAAGGCGTTTTTCAAGGAGCAGGCTTATTACATGCTTATTTGGAAGGACAGAATATTGAATTGATGGCGAATAGTGACAATGTTTTAAGAGGCGGGTTAACGCCAAAGCATGTAGATATTGACGAATTATTAAAGCATATCAAATTTATTCCAACCATTCCTAATGTATTAAATGGAGTGGCTTTTAATAATATGGAAATCAATTACCCTTGTCCAGTGGCCGATTTTGGTTTAAGTAAAATAGCATTAAAGGCTGGTGAAGCTTACACAATCCAAACCAAGCGCTTAGAAATGCTGTTGGTAACTGAAGGTGAAATTGTCATTGACGGAATAGCATATGGTGCCGGGGAAGTAGCCATGGTAAAGGCTTTGCAGGACATTACCATGCAAGCCAGTCAAGCGGCTATTGTATTTAAAAGCTTTGTGCCATAGTTATTCACATTTGAGGAAAATGAATCTAATTAAATAAGGGGCTAAAGCCTTATTTTTGTTCACATCCTTATAAAAGATACTTTATGAAATTGAATAAACAAATTATCCTTGCTTTAGTAATTATGGTAGCAACAAGTGCATTATACAGAGTAATGCCAGGTCGCCCATTGGGTTTTGCGCCACAAATTGCCATTGCATTATTTAGTGGATCTTTGTTTGCAAGTAAGAAGCAATATTCTTTTTTATTGCCATTGCTTTCAATGTTTATTTCTGATGTAATGTATCAAGTGTTGTTTAATTATGGATTCACTTCAATCCAAGGTTTTTATTCAGGTCAATTAGAAAATTACATTTTAATTGCTGCAACTACTGTGTTTGGTTATAGCTTACAAGATGCTAAACCATCAAAATTTGTACTTTCATTTTTATCTGCACCAACTGCTTATTTTTTAGTTTCTAACTTTTTAGTTTGGGCACAAGGTGGTGGATACCATCATGGATTTACAGCTACAGGCTTAGTACAAACAATGGTAGACGGTTTACCATTCTATCCATATAGTGTAGTAAGTACAATGGTATTTGGGGCTATCTTATTTGGAGGTTTCCGAGTATTGGTACCTAAGTTCAAGGCTATCTAATTACCGAGTTTCTTTCTTACTGAATCTTTTCAAATTCCACATCAATTTCCCATGGGCCGTTGTCGGCAGCAAGGGTAGCGAGTTCGTCACATCTATTATTGTACGGATTGTCGGCATGTCCTTTAACCCAGTGAAATTTCACTTTAAAGGGTTTAGCTAGTTCGTAGTAAGCAGTCCATAAATCTCTATTCTTTTTCCCTCCTTTAAAGTCGGTTTTAATCCAGTTGTCCAGCCATTTTTTCTCAACGGATTCAACAACATATTTACTGTCCGTAAAAACATGAATAGGTAATTCTTTAGTTTTTAGGGCATTCATTGCTTGAATCACGGCCAACAATTCCATGCGGTTATTGGTAGTTTTTCTAAATGCACCCGAAAGCTCTTTTACCTTGTTACCCCACATTAGGATGGCTCCATATCCTCCAGGACCAGGATTTCCTCGTGAAGATCCGTCGGTATAGATGACTATTTTATCCATTAATGTGTTCTAATTGACTGATAATTAATAATATACATAAATATACAAAGTTTGTCATAAATAACGAAGCAAAAAAAAGCTAATGTGTTTTATTTACACACTATTTTTTTATCTTTAGTCGCTTGTTTATTAATTCATTACGATTGTTCTGACAAATTGCTATTATATGAAGTCTGTTGATGCTAAGAAGAATACTGCTGCCAAATTGGTAGACACAACCAATAAACTGATTAAGGTTAGTTTTCATTTAAAATACAAAACTAGTTTTGGTCAGGGGATTTATATTTATGGAAATCATCCGCAATTAGGAGATAATAATATTGAAAATGCCGTGCCCTTGGTTTATTTGAATAATGATTATTGGGTATTGCATTTGGAAATGGACGCTGCTATTTGTAAGGAAAAAATTGTTTACCACTATTATATTCAAAATGCTGATGGGACTAAATCTTTTGAGGCAGGCAATGACAAGACTTTTGATTTTTCTGTTATTAATTCAAGTGAGATTGTAATTGTAGATAGTTGGAACTTTACGGGGTATAAAGAAAACGCTTTTTATACAGCACCTTTCACGAATGTATTATTAAAACAACCTACTACTCAAAAGGTGGTGACTATTGAAAAAAATGCTACACATGCATTTAGAGTAAAGGCCCCATTGCTTGAGCCACATCAAACTATTTGTATGGTAGGTGAGTCCAAGGCAATTGGTGCTTGGGATGCAAGTAAAGCTTTGAATTTAACAAAGATAAAAGGAGCTGATTATTATGAATTGAGTTTGGATACAGCAAAGAGTAATTTCCCTTTTGTATATAAATATGGTATCTATGATTTAAATGCAAAATCATTTGTACGATTTGAAGAAGGCGACAATCGTGTGGTATATGAGCCAGTGGGTAAGGATAAGTTGGTCATAATTAACGATGGTTTTTTACATATCAATGCTGGTAATTGGAAGGGTGCTGGTGTTGCCATTCCAGTATTTTCTTTAAGATCCAATAAGAGTGCTGGTGTTGGTGAATTTGCTGACATTAAATTGTTAGTTGACTGGACTAATAAAGTGGGTTTAAAATTAATTCAGATTCTTCCAATTAATGATACGACTGCAACGCATACCTGGATGGACTCTTATCCATATGCAGCTATTTCGGCATTTGCATTGCATCCAATGTTTATTCGATTAAGTGATGTTGCAGGTGAAGATCAACAATCAATTTTAAAACCATTTGAAAGTAAAATAAGTGCGCTAAATAATCAACCCGATGTGGATTATGATGGTGTGATGGATTTAAAATGGGAGGTGTTAAGATTATTGTATACAAAAAATGGTAAGAAGGATCTAGCATCTAAAGGGTATGCAACATTCTTTGAGCATAATAAAAACTGGTTGGTTTCTTATGCAGCCTTTTCGTTTTTAAGAGACTTACATGGTACAGTAGACTATAATCATTGGCCTACACATTCTGCATACAATGAGGAAGAAGTGGAAGCGTTGATTGATCCAAAATCAAAAACGTATAATGCCATTGCATTTTTCTTTTATGTTCAATATCATTTGCATTTGCAATTATTAGATGCAACTAATTATGCCCATGAAAATGGTGTAATTGTAAAAGGAGATATTCCAATTGGGGTATATCGTTTTGGCGCCGATGCTTGGCAAAACAGGGGCTTATTTCATATGGATATGCAAGCAGGTGCACCTCCAGACGACTTTGCCGTGAGTGGTCAAAACTGGGGCTTTCCAACCTATAATTGGGAGGTGATGGCTAGTGATGGCTTTGCATGGTGGAAGTCTCGTTTCGATCAAATGAAATTTTACTTTGATGCATTTAGAATTGATCATATTTTAGGTTTCTTTAGAATTTGGAGTATCCCAATGCACGCAGTGGAAGGTATTATGGGTCACTTTGTTCCAGCCATTCCCGTTTCGATCAATGAGTTAAATTCAAAAGGAATACGTTGTGATCATTACCGACTAACACATCCTTTTATTAATGAAACTAACTTGTTTCAAATATTTGGCTATGATAATGAGTTAGTAAAAAAGGATTACTTAAAACATATTGGTGACGGGCATTACGAGTTATTGCCAGCATATAAAACACAACGTCAGGTAGAGTCTTATTTTAGCATTATGCCTCAGGACGAATGGCATGATAAAATTAAACATGGCTTGTATAAATTAATAAGCAATGTAATTTTGTTTGATGCAGAACAACCGCATCATTTTCACTTTAGATTTAACATAGAAGGGACAAGTTCCTTCCAGCATTTGGATCATCAAACACAACATTTACTAAAAGAGTTGTATGTAGATTATTTCTTTAAGCGTCAGGATGCTGCATGGGAAAAAGAAGCAATGCAAAAATTGCCAATGCTTAAGTTGTCTACAAATATGCTTATTTGTGGAGAGGATTTAGGATTAGTGCCTTCATGTGTTCCCAACGTAATGTATCAATTAGGTATGCTAAGTTTGGAAGTACAAAGAATGCCTAAGGCTAATCATAAAACGTTCTTCCATCCTAATGATGCACCTTATTTAAGTGTGGTAACTCCATCTTCACATGATACCAGTACCATTCGTGGTTGGTGGGAAGAAGATCGTGCAAAAACACAACAGTTTTACAATCATGAAATAGGACAGTGGGGCGATGCACCAGTGCATTGTGAGGCTTGGATTAATAAAGCAATTTTATTACAACATTTGTATTCGCCAGCAATGTGGGCAATTTTTCAATTACAAGATTATTTAGGAGTAGATGAATCTATACGCAGAAGTAATCCAAATGATGAGCGTATTAATGTACCTGCTAATCCTAAACATTATTGGAGATATAGAATGCATTTAAGTTTAGAGGACTTAATTGAATCGAAAAACTTTAATACAGAATGGAGTTCGGCTATTAAATCGAGTGGTCGTTAATCGTCAAATTATAATAGGCTTTAGTATCTTCGTAAAAACGTATTAAGTGGAATTATCTTTTTGGGAACAAAAGTTACCCTTTGAATATCCTTTTACTATTTCTAATGGTAGAACCAAAACGCATCAACATAGTTTAATGGTGCGCCTGTCCTTGGGCAATTGGCAGGGTTTTGGAGAAGCGCCAGCAATTGTATATTATAATGTAACTGTGGAAGGGATGATGGAGCAATTGGAGAAGCATAGAAAGGTTATTGAAAAATTTGCTTTAATCGACCCTGAACGTTTTTGGCATTTCTTACACCATTTGTTTCCTAATGATCCATTTTTAGTTTGTGCGTTAGATATGGCAGGCTGGGATTTATGGGGACAAATGAAAAAGCAACCCTTGCATCAATTATGGAACACAACTTGGTTAACGGAATCTTCAAATAATGAGAACGAAGTATTGCCTCCGATTTGTGATTACACTTTAGGCATTGATCCTATAGAAAAGATGGTGCAAAAAATGGAAGCACATCCTTGGCCTATATATAAAGTAAAAGTGGGAACGGATTATGATATTGAAATGATCACTGCTTTAAGAAAATATACTGATAAACCTATACGTGTAGATGCTAATGCTGGTTGGACTACAGAGGAAGCATTAGTTAAAATTCCTGCTTTAGCAGATTTAGGAGTTGAATTAGTAGAACAACCTTTAGCAAAAGATAATTGGGAAGGGATGGAGCAATTAAAAAAACAATCCTTGTTGCCTTTGTTTGCAGACGAAAGTTGTGTGTTTGAAAAAGATGTAACAGTTTGTGCAAATTACTTCCATGGCATTAATATCAAGTTGACCAAATGTAGTGGCTTAACGCCTGCATTACGCATGATAAAGGAAGCGCGTGCGCTTGGTCTAAAAGTAATGATGGGTAGCATGAATGAGTCTGTGATTGGCTCTGCGGCCATTGCACAATTCTTGCCTCAAATTGATTATGTAGATATGGATGGACCCTTGTTAATGACTGAATTAAATGGAGTAGGATTACAATATAGTTTTGAAAATAATAATGGAAAGATAGAGCCGCTTGTTCGTCCAGGATTGGGTGTGCAATACAGAACACCTTTTGTCAAGTAAGATTTATATATTAATTATAACTGAATTAAATTATTAGCAGCATATGACACCAGAGCGTACCGATAAATTAATTAATGTATTAAGTAAACGTCAAGCTAATTTGACGGTGGTGATGGAGAACGTAGATGATCCACACAATATATCTGCCGTATTAAGAACCTGCGATGCTGTGGGTATTCAAGATATTTATATTTTAACTACACGCATTCCAAAACATAAAAAGTTTGGATACAAGAGCAGCAGTAGTGCTTTAAAATGGTTGACGATTCATGAGTTTGACAATTTAGCTGAATGTGTGGCTGCTGTCAGAAAAAACTTTACAAAAATTTTGACCACCCATTTGTCAAGTGATGCTGTGGAGATATATGATATTGATTTTACAGATTCTGTTGCACTTGTTTTTGGCAATGAACACGACGGTGTAACCGAGGAATTTAGAGCATTGGCTGATGGTAATTTTATAATACCCCAGGTGGGCATTATCCAAAGCTTGAATATATCAGTAGCTTGTGCGGTAAGTATTTACGAAGCAATGCGCCAAAAAAAGGTAGCAGGTCATTATGATCATGCAAGTTTGCCGAAAGTGCAAATGGATAGTTTGTTGACACAATGGGGTGTGGAGGAGTTGACTCCAGAAAACTATGTTCCTTATAAGCCTAAACGTAAATAAGCCTGCAATATAAATTGCGTAAGTAATTCAACTCATAATTACATCTGCTCCGGGACATCAATACCTAAAGCACGCATTCCTTTTTGTAAGGTAGCTGCAGTAAGTATTCCTAGTTGAATTCTTAGTTGCTTTTTGTCTTCACTTTCTGCATTTGCAATAGAAAGTTCTGCGTAGAAGCTATTAAACAATTTAGCCAAGTTAAAAGTATAGATAGCTACTTTAGAAGGATCTAATGTATCAGCTGCTTCATTAATCACTGCAGGGAAATTAGACAACTCAATTGCCAATGCTTTTTCCAAAGGCAATAAATCAGATATCGTTAATTGAATTGAAGTACCTGTCTTACGTAAGATACTTTTAATACGCGCGTGTGTATACTGAATAAATGGACCAGTGAAACCATGAAAATCAATACTCTCTTCGGGATTGAAAATCATTTTCTTTTTAGGGTCAACTCTTAATAAGAAAAATTTAAGCGCGCCTAATCCAATGGTATTATATAGTTCCGTTAATTGATCTTGAGTGAATTCAGAAACCTTACCTAATGATTCGGTTTTTTCTTTCGAAATATTAATCATCTCGTCCACTAAATCATCAGCATCTACTACGGTTCCTTCACGGCTTTTCATTTTGCCAGTAGGCAATTCCACCATGCCATAACTTAAATGATAAATACCATCAGCCGCAGGTAGTTTCAGTTTTTGACAAATTAATTTTAATACCTTAAAGTGATAATTTTGTTCGTCCCCTACAACGTAAATACTAGCGTCCGTATTAAACTCTTTTTGTTTCACTTCGGCCAATCCAATGTCTTGAGTAATATAAACCGATGTGCCATCTTTACGACGTACAATTTTTTCGTCTAATCCATCTCCAGTCAAATCAATCCAAACCGATCCATCTTCTTTTTGATAAAATACTTTCTTAGCCAAACCTTGCTCCACCAATTCCTTACCTAATAAATAAGTATTGCTCTCGTAATAGGTCTTTACAAAATCAGATCCAATCTTTTTATAGGTTGTATCAAAGCCTTCATACACCCAAGTATTCATGCGCTTCCATAAATCCATAGTAGCAGCATCGCCTTGTTCCCATTTCAACAACATTTCCTGTGCGCCTTTTTGAATAGGTGCTTCTTTTTCTGCTAATTCCTGCGTCTTACCACCAGCTACTAATTCAGCAACCTGCGCTTTGTATGCATCATTAAATTTTACATAGTAGTCTCCTACAAAATGATCCCCTTTTTGATTGGTATCAGCAGGTGTTGCTCCATTTGCAAACAATTGCCAAGCAATCATACTTTTACAAATATGAATTCCTCTATCATTTACGATACAAGTTTTCACCACATCGTTGCCTTGTAGTTTTAATATTTCAGCAATACTCCAACCTAAAAAATTATTTCTTAAATGTCCTAAGTGTAATGGCTTATTGGTATTAGGGGAGGAGTACTCCACCATAATTTTACGCGGCATATTTGTTTTAGGTAACAAATTATCTGCGTTCGCATTTTTGATATAGTCAAACCAAAATTGGTTGCTAATTGTAAAATTCAAAAATCCTTTTACTATATTAAAGTCAGTAAGTACACCCTTCATATCTGCTAACATTGCAGCACCTAATTCATTACCCAATAATTCGGGACTTTTCCCTAATTGCTTTACAAATGCAAAAAGTACAATAGTATAATCACCCTCAATTTCGGGCTTAGTAGCATTTACTAATACTTGCTCTGGCTGTATTTGTACACCATACAATTGGTGAATACAATTGGCAGTAGACTGTTTTAAATTCGTTATCAGATTCATAAAATTGGGTTACCGTCTGCAAAAGTAATTAATAAAGATTACCTTTGAATCATTCATGTTGAAACTACACGATTTTATTAGCAAACTAATTCTAGACCTAATTGATTGGGTGTATCCTTTATTTAGGAAATTTATGCCCTTGCAAACCTTTCGATACGCAGCCTGCGGCGGAGGGAATACGGTACTTGATATTTTAGGCTTTTTCCTTTCTTATAATTTTCTATTTCATAAACAACCTATACATTTTGGGTGGCTAACTATTAGTCCGCATATCGCATCCTTCATGGTAAGCTTTTGTGTAACATTCCCTATAGGCTTTTATTTAAGTAGGTATGTGGTATTTCAGGAGACAGCAGTTAAAAAAACTGAGCAATTATTAAAGTACTTCTTAGTAGTATTGGGATGCATCCTTTTAAACTATGTATTCCTAAAGTTATTTGTAGACTATTTTGGATGGTTCGCAACTCCAGCAAAGATCGTAACTACCTTTTTTGTGGTCATCTTTAGCTATACCAGCCAAAAGAACTTCACATTTAAGTCAACTCAGTCGGGTGATTTAGAGTCGATGTAACTGCCTTTTCTACTCAATTATCTTATTACTATGCCAATTTTGGCCTGAATTAAAGGCTATTTTCTGCCATTTATGACATTTTTGCACCATTATTAGGCCTAAGTCATTGTGGCATAATGATTGTCTATACTAGATTAATTAATCATTGAAAATCAATCATTATGGCAAAAATAATAGGAATTGACTTAGGTACCACAAACAGTTGTGTATCAGTTATGGAAGGTGGCGAACCTGTAGTTATCGCAAATGACGAGGGTAGAAGAACCACCCCATCGGTAGTCGCT
>CANFLP010000035.1 GCA_947447835.1 Bacteroidota bacterium | reverse complement strand
TACATTTACCCTCGTCAATTGGGTTCTGCCAAATTAGAGAACCTAGGAGAGTATAATCCCATTAATGATGTTACAGGCTGGTCGGAGTTTACACATTCCTTTGAGCAATTGGTAAAAACAGATCAGAATAAGGGCGTTATGCAACCGAATGCTTCCATAGTTGTTCATAAATGGTTCCCAGGCGGGCATATTCTGTTTTATACAGCCAGAACCTTACATATGCAGGTAGTAGCTATTGGTGCCTTAGAAGACGTACATAAATTTGCTTGGTTAAATGCAACACAACAAGGCTTAAAAATTGGCGAAGATGCTTATTGTATAGTGCCTTCTAATTTACCAGCTAGCCCAAAGGATTTATATGGAGCTTATTTTGAAAACATTCTTCAGCCAGATACGATTCCTATTATTACAAAAGGAGTCTTATTAAGAAACTTTTATGTGTATAGATTAAAGCATTGTAAGCAAGTGCCTCCGGTTATATTGCCAACATTACCTTCGAAGTAAACGCGTCAACTTACCTACCAGGTAAATTCATCAAAATCTTTACGATAGGAGATACTTACCCCTTGTCTATTTCTTTTGCCTAATGCGCTTCCGTTAATATCTAAACTATTACGGTTAAAAATAATGGCTCTTAGTTTTCTATCTCTAGTTAAAATAAACTCAATATTTAAATCGGGCAACCATTGTAGGTCACTGTTTTGCAATGCACTTGTATTACGAACATTAAAGTCTAGGTCACCGCCAATATTAACAATGATTTTGTCGTTTAAAAAACTGCGGCCTAATTTTAAATTTACTCTTGTACGATCTATCTTATTCGCATTAATAGCAATACCCCCACCAGTAGGGTCTAATAAATTACCACTATTATAAACAGAGGAACCAATATCAAATCTAAGGTTATTGTCACCTGTAGCCCTAGTTAATAATTGAGAAATAGATTTATTAATTTCCTTAGTTAACAATTGTGAGATGGTATTAATTCCAATTGCAGTAACTGTGTAAGCACTATTATTATTACTACTATTAAATCCAACCGGAGCGAATGAATTAAATACAATTAAGAAAGATACTTGTTTTAATATTTCGTTATCATCTCGCTCTAATCTTGAAATAAATTGAGAAAATTCATTATCAGAACTAATTGGATTTCCTTGTGGGAAGGCCAAAGAAAATTTAATATCAGGTTGAGACAATTTGTTTCTTAATGCAGCAATCACGTATACACTTCCTCTGTAGCCCTTTACAGCATTACTAAAATTAGCAGAACCCACTAATTCGGTTAAGCTAACACGTTCGGCAGTATACCGTGCATCCATATGAATGTCTGCTTCGGTCGGATTCCCAGTCCATTCTATATAATTGCCTGCTTCTGGAATAAGTTCAAATGGTTTTCTGATTAAAGACTGAAAGTTAAAGTCATATTTACCCGATTCAATATTGTATCGGCCTCTCATTGTTAGTGGTTCAATATTTCCTGCTCTTATTTTAATTCTACCATTACCCACGCCCTTAATTACATCACCAGTAAGCTCGTCCATAATCACATCAATCTGTGTTTTATTATTGGCAGTAACTTCTAAGTCTACAACTAAGTTGTAAGAAGGCAGGTCGGCACTTTTAACAGCTGTCTTTCCATATTTCTTAAATACGATAAAGTCCGATTTGCCACTTTCCTTGCTGCTTGTATTAGGTAAATAAATATGAGAACTGTCATTTACATCTGCATTAATGGACATTTTAATATTCTCCTCTGGACCTTTAATAGTCATGCTTGCTTTTCCAACGGCACGTCCATAAAAATTAGAGTTGTCTAATACGTCGGTATTAAGTAATTCAATTTTGGGACTATTCATTTCCATATCATATACAATATGCTGGAATCCCTGGTTTAATATCTTACCCTTGAATAAGGCCTTTCTATTTAATTTATCACTTACTTGAATTGTGCCAAAGTCAATGCCTTCATTTGTAAATTTAATTACAGCGCCACTGTCTATTTTGTATTTCACTTTTGTGTAATCCACTACAAAGGATGCATTTTCTAATTTTGCAGCTCCTAATAAATAAGGATGTTCTATTCTTCCACCAAAATGGATATTGCCTGTAGCTTTTCCGTCTAAATTATTTAATACACCTCCAATAAATTGTTGAACTAAACTAAATTTTGAATTATTTAAATATAAGGTAGCATCTAGTGGATTGGTAGTGTCCTTAATATCATAAGCTCCCTTAGCTGACAAGTTATAAGTAGTATTCGGAGCTGTAAAATCAAAAGGTACAATCCCTTTAGAAGTTACATAAGAGGCATTTAAATGCATGATGCCAATAGAGTCGCTATTAAATGCAAATTGCTCTAAATTTAAACCTGCATTCATTTCAAAATCCTTCAAAATATTTTTCAACTGAACTTTTCCATTGGTAATACCTTCAAGCTTAGGATAGGAGAAGAACAATTTAGTGATGTCACCTAATATCACATTTTTTAATTCAAGCTGTAACGCATTTTTTGTATTAGGAGCGTTGGTTAATAGAAACTCTTGTAGTCCTTGTGAAAAACGAAGGTTGCTAGCACTAGTATTGCTTTCTCTAATACTAATTGATCCCTTGTTATCAATATCCCATTTTTTATGATTCAATAAAAAATAAGAGGGCAGCCAATTAATCTCGATACCATCATTATAAGTGTGTACAAAACCCTTGAGTGAAACACGTTCTAACGCAGAAACACTATTAGCATCTATATCTAACATGGATATATCCTTGCTCGTATTAATATGAATAACCGGCTTGGTGAAACTGAAGCTATCTGTTAAGTTAAATTGATTTGCTGTTAAATTTAAATGTAATGAATCAATATTTCCTTTTCCTTCGATCATTCCGTCCTTAATCGCATAGTCTGCTAAATTGTGTTTAAAACTAGCAAATGGAATAGAAGCGTTTAAACCAATACTTTGTTTGTCGGTGTTAATGGCGCCTGAAATACTTATGTTATTGAAACCAGATATATCCTTGTTAAATAATCTGATATAGGGTTCAAAATAATTAGTTTTTATATTGATTGAAAATTCCTGATTGGCTGGTGTATTTTTGGGTGCTGGAATATAGGTAGGGAAGTAGCGTTGCATAAAATATTGCACACTAGCGGGTAAGTGCAGGATATTGAATTTTCCTTGTATACTAGCTTGAATGTCGTCACTAGCAAATTGAATACGTTTGTCCCCTTTAATTATAGAAGACTGTAATGTCAATGAATCAAAATTAACCACGGCTGCTTGTCCTTTTAATTTACCATTAAAGAACTTTGCATAGCCAATGAAGTTGTCAATATTGTTGCCTTCGAAATTAATATCCAATAAACCTGTTAATTGAATAGCGTTATTGGATATGTTTAACTGTTTTAAATTAGCGCTTAATAAATCTCCAACGGCATTAATACGAGGCATTTTGTTTTTTAAGTCGAGCTCAATATTACTAATGAAGTTAATATTAGGGTCTTTTATGCGTAATGAACCGTTAAAGGAGCCTTTTTGAAAAAGGCCATTTGTATTTATATTGGTAAACGTGTAATGATTAAATTCAATTGAGTCAATATTGCCCTCGATATTTGTTTTTATTTTATCTCTAGAAAAAGAAGTACCCGCTACCTTGCCTTTAAAATTAAGTAAACCTAAAGATTCAATATTTAATAGTTTTCCAGCGTTAAAATGATATGTGTTTAATAAACCTTCATAACTAGGTTCTGCATTTGCTGGAAATTTTAATCTTAGTTCGGTTTCGGCTAATCCCATTTTTGTACCAATGGATCCTTTGGTAACAAAGTCGTAAACCGTGCCATTAAATTCGCCTTTAAATTGAAGATCCCCCAATGCATCGAATGGGAAATCCTTGATATTTTTTAAATCAACAATCCAATTGCTCAGATCCTTGTAATTTGTTTTTGCATTCACCCCGTTAAATGCAATTTGGGTATTCCTCATATCTGGAATGCCCTTCATAGAGAAATTACCTGTTACAAATGAATTATTGTATTGTGCTGCTAAGTCCTTGGTCTCGAATTGATCAACAGTACCTAAAAAGTGGCAGCTAATATTTGCTTTTTGGTTTAAGTTGCTAAGTGCAGGAGCAAAATAGGCAATATCGTCTGTTGCAACACTTGCGTTTACCAAATGAGCTTTCATAATTACTTTGTGATTGTAATTTTTAAAATCTTCAGCTAAATGCTCATACTGCATAGCGAAATAGGGGCCGATATTGCTATTATTTGTTCTTAAATTAAGTTTATCAAACTCCATTATTTTAGGAGTTAATTTAAATGCAGCACTTAGTTTTTTTATTTCAAATCCAGAGCGCTCTTTTACATGTAAGGATTGCACATTCGCTTTAATAGTATCTTCTATGAAACTCACTTTGTTGATAGTGGCATTAATATCTTGCATTCTAATATGTTCCCCGTCAAAAGAGGAGGTGGGTTTATTAAATCCATACTCAATCAACATCTTCCCCTTAATCACTTGAATTTCATTTACTGTTATGTATAAATGAGTGGGATTAAATTGCATTGCATTAAGCTGCTGGCTATCCTTATTGGCTATTTTAATTTTAGTCTTAGTAGGCATTAGCCCTTTACTAGATTGAATTAAGTAGTAAGGTTTGTTGGCAATAATTTGATCTACATTAATTTGTTTTTTATTAAATGCTTTAATGTTGACCAATATGTTTTCGGCCTTTAATTCCATCTTCTGCCCCAGCCATTTATCATCTTCAATAAAATGTACATGGTTTATGTCTATCTTTTTAAGATCAAGTTTACTTGATTGTCCTTTGCTAGTATCTGCAGATAAATAATCTAGTATAAATTGGTAGTTCCATTTTTCGGTAGAACGTGATAGATAAATGTTAGCTTGATCTAAACCAATATACTTAATAACAGGGTCAGAGGATGAGAAAACTAAGTCGCTTAATCTTAATTTAAAACTGTGTGCATACAATAGCGTATCCTTGTGCTGATCTTTTATAAGCACATTTTCCATATCTAATTTATCAAAAAGGGAAAAGCTTACACGATCTACCTTAACCTCAGTACCAAGCTTAGTAGAAAGACGACTTGCAACTAAATGTACCAGCCCATTTTGTACTGCAGGTATAAGCAATAAAAGATAGCAAGATAGGAACAAGCCTACAATGCTAGCTGATATAATACGCAGTAAAAAAAGCTTCTTTTTTAGCAAGAAAATGATTTTTGTAAAAGTACAAAAATGCTACCTAAAAACGCATTAAACATTAGTACCCGGCAACGCTATCATCGCCACGTTTATCACCTGCAGCAGTTCTTTTTCCATCTTTCAAAATTTGAACGCCGTCCATTCTTCCAAAACGACCTCTTTTGGTAATAGTATATCCTTTTTCTTTTAATGCATTTACAGTAGTTTCTGGAAAATCAGATTCTACACCAATCATATCTGGTATCCATTGATGATGGAATCTTGGAGCATCAATGGCTTCCTTTAATGTCATTTTGTAATCAATTATGTTCACAAGCCCTTCATACACTTGGTTAGGGATAGTAGTACCACCTGGGGTACCAATGCTGATATAGGGTTTGTTGTTTACAGTTACCAAGGTGGGTGTCATCGAACTTAACATTCTTTTGCCTGGTTGGATTGAATTTGCTTCACCTCCAATAGCGCCATACATATTTGGCACACCTGGTTTAACACTAAAATCATCCATCTCGTTATTTAATAAAAATCCAGCACCTGCTACAATAGTTTTGCTGCCATAAGTATCGTTTAGGGTTGTGGTAATGGCAACCATATTTCCATCGGCATCAATAACACTAAAATGGGTTGTTTGCTCACTCTCATGCACTTGTCCAGCTTGTGTTGTTTTACTATTTCCTGCAATACCTGGTTGATAGTCCTTCATTCTATCAGCAGCATATTGATCACTAATTAATGTTTTTGTTGGTACTTTCCAATAGTCAGGATCGCCCATGTGTTCAGCTCTGTCTGCATAAGCACGTCTTTGCGCCTCCACCATTAAACTCACAGAGGCATCGGTATTGGAGCCCATTTTTTCAACATTAAAAGGGGCAATCATCTTCATCATTTGTGCAATTAAAATACCACCGCTACTAGGTGGTGCAAAACTTATAATATGATGTCCTCTATAATCAAATTCTAAAGGCTTTCTAAATTTAGGCTTGTAATTTTTTAAATCTTCTTTGGTTATAATACCCGCGGTATGCTCCATTTCTTTAACAATCATTTCGGCAGTAGGACCTTCATAAAAACCAGCTAAACCACTTTTTTGAATACGCTTTAATGTTGCAGCTAATTCTGGTTGAAACAAAGTATCACCCGCTTTCCATTCTTTTTGTGTAAATGCGCTAGGGGAAGAGCTATTTTTTAAGAAGTTTGATTTTTCTGAATTTAATCCTTTGGCTTCCTTATCGGTAATAACATATCCAAATTCTGCAAATTCAATTGCAGGTTCAATTAATACAGCTAAAGGTAATTTAGCATAGGCATGTGTGCTAATCATACCTGCAACGCTACCAGGTATACCAGATGCTAACGAACCATCTCGTGATTTGCCTGGGATGGCATTCCCTTTCTCATCCAAATACATATCTCTATTAGCCATTTTAGGTGCCGCTTCTCTATAATCAATACCAATTAATTCTCCATTGGCTTTTCTTGCCAACATAAAACCACCACCACCAATATTGCCTGCACCTGGGAATACTACAGCTAAGCTAAATTGTGTAGCAATAGCTGCATCAAATGCATTACCACCGTCTTGCATCATGGCTGCACCCACCATACTTGCCAGCGGATGTGCCGACGTTACTGCTGCATGGTCAAAGGCTTTTTCTTTTACTACTTCGTATGAGTAAGGATTTATCGAAGGGTGTTTTTTAAGAAAACTTTGTGCAAAGCTATGGTTACTACTTATTAATAAGATTAAAATAAGTGCAACTGGGTTTAGGTTGAATTTAGGCATCTTCAATTTCATATCATTTAATTGAATCAGTAAATTACTTAATTATTTAGTATTCAACAAAATACGTGTAGCCGCTTGTGTAAAACTATAGGAATCAATCCCTTATTTAAGGCTAATTATGCTTATTTTTAGGTCTATAATAATTCAATTCAGTTCCCTAAAATCATCTTTATGCATATTAGATTTTTGAAGCATTTCAGTGTATTGTTTCTACTAGTTATTAGTTCGATAATAGCAAGTGCACAAACAGTGCCAAGTCCTGCCAATTATTTAGGTTATACAGTAGGTACTCGTTTTACAAGACATCATCAAATTGTGTCTTATTTTAATACGGTTGCCCAGGCAAAACCAGATATGGTTAAAATTATACCTTATGGCAAAACCAATGAGGGACGTGATTTATTAGTGGCAGCTATTGGATTGCCCGAAAATATTTCAAGATTAGAAGAAATCAGAAAACACAATAATGGATTAACGGACGGATCAGTTACTGATTTAAACCAGCCGACAATTGTTTGGTTAAGTTATAATGTTCACGGTAATGAGCCGGCATCCTCGGAAGCAGCCATGTTAACATTATATGCATTAGTTGATCCTTCAAATACAAAAACAAAAGAGTGGTTAAAGCATGCGATTGTGATGATTGATCCTTGTATTAATCCTGATGGTCGTGACAGATATGTAAACTGGTATAATAATGCGGTGGGGACTAACTATAATGCCGATCCATTTGCTAGAGAGCATATGGAACCTTGGCCAGCAGGACGAAGCAATCACTATAACTTTGATTTAAATAGAGACTGGGCTTGGCAAACGCAGGTAGAGTCAAAACAAAGAGTTGCATTGTACCAGCAATGGTATCCACAAGTGGTGGTAGATTTTCATGAGCAAGGGTATAACCAGCCTTATTTCTTTCCGCCAACTTCACAACCAATTCATGACGCCATCACAAATTGGCAAAATGATTTTCAAATACAAATTGGAAAAAATAATGCAAAATATTTTGATCAAAACAATTGGTTGTTTTTTACCAAAGAAAGATTTGACATGTTATATCCTTCTTACGGGGATAGTTACCCAATGTATAATGGTGCAATTGGCATGACCTATGAGCAGGGTGGAATAAGTGCTGGATTAGGAGTTCAAAATAAGGACGAGGATACACTTACATTAGTTGCAAGAGCAACTCATCACTTTACTACAAGTTTATCAACTATAGAAATTAGTGCAGCAAATAAAGAAAATTTATTAAAGGAATTTAAAAAGTATTATGACAATAGTCGTTTAGGCAATACTTCTACGTACAAGACATTTGTGATGACTGCGAAAAATCCAAATAGTTTGGCATCATTGGCAAATTTATTAAAGAAGAACAATATTCAATACGGCACATTCAATGGAACTTTTAAAGGCTATGATTATTCAAATAAAAAAGAAGCTGCATTTGTAAATGAAGGGTATACATTAGCGGTAAATGTTGCTCAAGTACATGGTGTTTTAGCACGTGTTTTATTAGAGCCTGTTACACAAGTAAATGATTCAAATACATATGATATAACTGCTTGGTCACTTCCTTATGTTTATGGAGTACATGGCTATGCATCTAAAGAGCAATTAGCAATTCAGTCAGGATTTGATATTAAGGCGGCAGCTTCGGCTACTTCGCAATATGGGTATTTAATTCCTTATAATTCATTTGCTTCTGCAAAAGTGTTAGCTGCTATTTTAAATAAAAATATCAAAGTTAGATATGCCGAAAAGGCATTCACTGCTGCAGGAAAACAATTTGATGCAGGTACATTAATTGTTTTAAAAACAAGCAATGCAGATAATTGGGCTGCAGACACAAAAGCAATTTGTGATGCTGCAAATATTGAAGCAATTTCAGTTGGTTCTGGATGGGCTGAAAAAGGAGCTGATTTCGGTTCTCCAGATATTAAAACAATTAGCCATGCACCAAAAGTGGCTTTGTTAACTGGAGACAATGTGTCGGCATTAGCTGCAGGAGAGGTATGGAACTTTTTTGATCAACAATTAAATTATCCAATCACTCAATTAAACTACAGCAATTTTAATAGAATAGATATTTTAAAGTATGATGTAATTATTGCACCAGAGGGTTCTTATAAAGAATTAACGGGGAAATTAGTAACTGAAAAATTACAAGCCTTTGTGAAAAAGGGGGGTGTGTTAATTGCTTTTGAAACAGCAGCACAACAATTGGCTTCAAATTCAGATTGGGGTTTCAAAATTAAAGAATTGGCTAAGTCAGACAAGCCAGATATTAATCATACTGCAAAATATGGCGAAGCGGTAACAGACTATTTACAAAGTTCCATTCCAGGGGCAATCTATAAAGTGTATATGGATGAAACGCATCCAATTGCATTTGGCACTGGTGGATTGTATTATGACTTAAAACAAGACATGGTAACTTATGAACTTTCTAATGATTATTGGAATGCAGGTGTAATTAAAAAAGACAGCCATGTCGCAGGCTTTGCTGGTGTCAAAGCAAAAGCGGCTTTACAAGAAGGCGTTGTGATTGGAGTGAAAGATATGGGTGCAGGTAAGTTGGTGTTTATGGCTGATGATCCAATTTTCAGAAACTTCTGGGAGGGTGGAAAGTTAGTTTTATCAAATGCCATTTTCTTTAACGGTAAATAATTTTGCCGTTAAATAGTAGGTGTAATAATTAAGGTTTTATTTATTAGAATTGAATAGGAAACTATGAGAAAAAGTATTGTTTTTGTTTTAGGGTGTTTGTTTTTTGCTTCAGGAGTTATTGCGCAAAAAAATAGTGCCGAAATTGCAGCACAAATTAAAGGGTTAAAGACACTTGGCAGTGTGTTATACTTTGCTGCGCATCCTGATGACGAAAACAATAGTTTTTTACCCTATCTAACAAAAGAAAGAAATTTTCGCACCGCTTATTTAAGTTTAACTCGAGGGGATGGCGGACAAAATTTAATAGGTAAGGAACAGGGCATTGAGCTTGGCATGATTCGTTCTCAGGAACTATTAGCTGCTCGACATGTTGACGGAGCTGAACAATATTTTTCTACTGCTTACGAATTTGGATTTAGCAAATCATCGGATGAAGCCTTGCAAATTTGGGATCATGAAAAAGTATTGAGTGATGCGGTTTGGGTCATAAGAAAATTCCAACCAGATATTATTATTACGCGTTTCCCGCGTGACGCACGTGCGGGGCATGGTCATCATTCAGCGTCGGCTATTATTGCCAATGAAGCATTTGTTGCAGCAGCGGATCCAACAAAATTTCCAGAGCAATTTAAATATGGGGTAACAATATGGCAGGCCAAAAGAATTTTATGGAACACATTTAATTTTGGAACGGTAAACACGACCAATGAGCATCAAATAAAATTAGAAGTAGGAGCATACAATCCAATCATTGGAAAAAGTTATGGAGAGATTGGTGCCGAAGCACGTACCATGCATAAAAGCCAGGGTGAAGGCAGACCACGTCGAAGAGGCACTAGTTATGAATATTTTGAATTAACGGGAGGGGAAGCGGCTAAGACCGATATAATGGAGGATGTGAATACGAATTGGTCAAGATTAGGAGATGCTACATTAGACAATGCTGTTGAATCTATTTATCAATCTTTTCAAATAGAACATCCTGAGCAATCTATTCCTGCGTTGGTTAAGTTATATCAATCAGTTAAAGCCTTGCCTCTATCTGTTTGGAGTAATTATAAAATGGATGTTATCAAGTCTATTATAAAGGATTGCGCGGGTATATATATTGAAGCGACAACACAGCAACAACAAGTGGTTCCTGGTGCTAAATTAGCAGTACAATTTTTGTTCAATCAACGAAATATATTGGATGCTAGCCTTGATAAAATTAGTTTGCCAGCAAAGGATTCTATTTTGCACATGAATTTACAGCGTAATCAAAATATTCAATTTGATTATACATTTCAAGTGCCTAGTGCACAAGCTATTTCACAACCTTATTGGTTAGCGTTTCCTAAAACAGAGGGAATGTTTATTGTAAAAGACCAAACGCTTATTGGCAAAGCAGAAAATGATCCAGCATTTGAAGGTACTGTTGAAATAACCATCAACGGTCAATTATTTAATTATACTTTTCCTATTCAGTATAAATATTTGGACCCGACTAAGGGGGATATTTATGAACCCATTGCAGTAGTGCCAGAACAAGAAATCAAATACGAGAAGGATGTGTATTTGAAAGAAGTGGGCAAGCCAGTTTCCATAGCCTATCAAGATATACACCATCAAGGTACAAGTCTTAGAATGGAATTTGTTTCCAATGCCAATAAGACTTCACTGCCTACACCAATAAGTGCTGTATATATCAAGGCTATTCAATATGATCATATTCCTACGCTTACTTATTTCCCATTGGCAACCACAAAGGTTATTGAAGCTAATGTAAAATGTAAGGGTACAAAAGTTGGTTATATTGACGGAGCAGGGGATAAAATTCCTGAAGCTTTAGTAGAGTTAGGATATCAAGTGAGCTATTTAAAAGAAGCAGATATCACAACAGAAAAATTGAAATCATTTGATGCGATTGTTATTGGTATTCGTGCTTATAATATGTATGATTATTTATCCGATAAGAACGATGTATTGAACGCGTATATAGAGCAAGGTGGTAACTTAGTCGTACAATATTTAAAAAGTAATCAGGTAGGTATTAAGCCTGTGAAAGTAGGTCCTTATAAATTTTCTGTGAACTCTGGAAAAAGGGTTACACAGGAAAACGTACCAGTTGAATTTAGTTTGCCGAATCATGCTGTATTAAATACGCCTAATACCATTACTAAACAGGATTTTGAGAATTGGACACAGGAGCGTAGCACTTATCAGTCTGATAATTTTGACAGCCATTTTGAAGCTCCTTTAACGATGAATGATAAAGGAGAAGCGCCAAGTAATGGAAGCTTATTAATTGCCCCATATGGCAAGGGGAATATGGTTTATGTTAGTTTGGTGTTATTTAGACAATTACCAGCTGGCAATCCGGGTGCCTATAAATTATTAGCCAATATCATTTCATTGCCTAAGCACTAGTTATGAGAAGAAATATGAGTATACTTACTTTACTAATAATTGGCCTTGGCTTAGGTTACATGATAAAGAATGTAAAGATTGGATTAATCCTTGGACTGCTAATTGGATTATTAATAAGTGGAATTGGGACTAGGAGTAAGTAAATTATTCGCCAATCCATTTCATTTTTCGAGAAACAAAATAAGCAATTAATCCAAGGCTAATTACAATCAATCCGCTCAACATCATTTTAATTCCGGTTGAAAAAAAGATTGCGCCCCAAATTATGATTGCCACAAATAAAGGGATAGGGTATAAAGGCATCTTCCAAGGGAAAAAGTCTTTACCTTTTCTTTTAAATAATAACAACAATCCGATTGCTTGACCAATAAATTGAATCAAGATACGCATAGCTAAAATGCCATCTATCACTTCTTTTAATCGGAACAATAAACTAAATACAAAAGCAATGGCCCCTAGTACTAGTAAGGAGCGGTGCGGAAAATGTAAAGTAGGATGTACTTTAGCAAAAAATGGGAAGAAGGATTTGTTTTGAGCAGCAGCATAAGGAATACGACTATAGCCCAGTGTTGCAGCGAACAAGGAAGCAAACGCCACTAATAAAATAAGTACTGTTACAATACCTCCAGCAGTATTTCCAAATAAAGATTTAATATAATCGCTAACTACAAATTTGCTAGTAATAATTGTTTGAAATGGGAGTACACTTGCTACGCTAATATTCATGGCAAGATATAATATAGCAATACCTGTAATTGAGATAAACATACTGCGCGGTATATTCTTACTTGGATTTTTTATCTCCCCTCCTAAATGACAAACATTATAATATCCCAAATAACTGTAAACAGTTTTTACACTAGCAAAACCAAGGGCTGCAACAAAGCCATGTTGTAAAGAAAAGCCATCATTGCCTTTTACAAAAAGACCATCATTCATATGTCTAATTGGCTCTAAAAAATTTCCATGAAAAATACCACCACCAATAATCCAAAGCATGGTACCTAAAACACCTACCCATAAAAACACAGATATTTTTCCAATGGATTCAATCTTACGATATAATAATGCCACCACTAAAATAACTACAGATCCGCTCACTGCTTTCTCCTGCCAAAAATTTAAATGAAAAAAGTAGTTAGCATATTGTGAAAATCCAATAGCGGCCGATGCAATTACCAAGGGCGCTTGAATCATGGTTTGCCATACAAATAGAAAACTCATTAAGGAACCCCATTTTTTTCCGTAACCTTCTTTTAAAAAGTGAAAACTTCCACCAGCTCTAGGTAATGCGGCACCTAACTGACTCCATACCATTGCATCTACATAAGACAATACCGCACCGGCAATCCAGGCGTATAAAAAATAGGGACCAGCCATAATTTGGGCAACCACACTTAACACCACAAAGGGGCCAATACCCACCATGTCAATCATGTTGATGGCAGTTGCATGCAAAAGACTTAATTTGCGGTCTAAATTGGGTTGTGTTGAACTCATTGTATTGGACAAGATAATAAAAATAGGATAAAAATGGACGCGAATTTTACAACAGTGGATTGGGCAAAGGATGCTACTATTTATGAAGTGAATATTAGACAGTATACACCCGAGGGAACATTTGCGGCCTTTCAAAAACATTTACCAAGATTAAAAGAGATGGGTGTGGATATTTTGTGGTTGATGCCAATTACATCCATTAGTCAAAAAGTAAAAAAAGGCACACTAGGAAGTTATTATGCTTGCAGTAGTTATACAAAAATCAATCCTGAATTTGGAAACGAATCAGATTTCTTGAATTTAATAAATGCCGCACACGCATTAGGGATGAAAGTAATTATAGACTGGGTGGCGAATCATACAGGACGTCAGCATGAATGGATGGAAAATCATCCTGATTGGTTTTCAAGGAACGAATTAGGCGTATTTGCAGAGCGCAACGGTTGGGATGATGTAGTAGATTTAAATTATAGCAATAAAGAAATGCGTAATGCCTTAATTGGTGCCATGCAATATTGGGTGCGTGATTTTAAAATAGATGGATTTAGATGTGATATGGCGCATTTAGTGCCATTGGATTTTTGGGTCGAGGCCAGAAAGGCTGTTGAAACAATTCGTCCATTATACTGGTTAGCAGAATGTGAGGAGGTAACATACCACCGCGTATTTGACACAACCTATGCTTGGGCTTTAATGCATGTGTCAGAAAAACAAGCTAAAGGTGAAGTAGGCATGCACGAGGTTTATAATGTATTACATGGGTATTCACAATATCCACAAGGAGCAAGTAAATTATTGTTTACTAGTAATCATGACGAGAATAGTTGGAACGGAACTGAATATGAAAAGTTTGGTGTAGCAGCTAAGCCATGGGCTGTGTTTACACAAACCTGGAAGGGTATGCCTTTAATTTATAGTGGGCAAGAACTGCCTAATCATAAAAGACTTGAATTCTTTGACAAGGATCAAATTCATTGGACCCTTCAACCTGCGCTACATGAATTTTATAAAACATTGTCTACATTTCGTAAAAGTCACTCTGCTATTATAAGTGGGGACACTTTTAATTTACCAGTTGACGCACATGGCGTAATGTCTTATGTCAGACATGATGCGACCTCAACCATATTAGTGGTTTTGAATTTGTCAACCCATCATCACCGTATACATTTGGCCCATGAAAAATTAAAAGGGTCTTTCAAAAATATTTTCTCAGGGTTGTCTCACCAGTTTAATAATGAAGTTCCGTTTGAACTGCTGCCGGGAGATTTTTTCGTTTATGTAAAAGAGTAACTAACCTCGCTTTTCTTGTTGATAAGCAATAAACTCCATCATTTCAGATAGGGTAAAGCTACTTAGATTGTTAGCGGCAGTGAGTCCTGCTTTTTGTGCAACTAGCACGCCGTATTTACAATCATCAAATCCTTCAATGGCATGGGCATCGGGATTTATAGATATTAACACATCGCTTTCAACAGCTGCTTGTATATATCTCCAGTCCATATCTAATCGTCTAGGGTGCGCATTTAATTCAATCACTACATTATTCTCTGCGCAGGCTTCTATAATAGCTTCATGATTTACGGGGTAACCTTTCCTGCTTAACAGCAAACGGCCAGTAGGATGCCCTAAAATGCTTGTATAAGGATTGTTGATAGCGTTTAACAAGCGCATCATGGCTTTTTCTTCGGTCATCTTTAAATTAGAATGCACTGATGCAATCACAATATCAAAACTGGATAATATTTCATCCGAGTAATCTAAGCTTCCATCATTTAAAATATCCGACTCAATACTTTTAAAAATAACAAATGGGGCTAACTTTTTATTTAAGGCATCTATTTCTTTATGTTGTGCAATTATTATGTCGGCTTGTAATCCGTTGGCATAAAAGGCCGATTTGCTATGGTCACTGATTATTAAATATTCATAACCTTGGTCCTTAGCAGCCAATGCCATTTGCTCGATGGTGTGAATGCCATCGCTCCATGTACTATGAGAATGTATGATTCCCTTAATATCTGGGGGTTGAATAGTCTTAGGCAATGCTTTGACGCGTGCTTTTTCTATAATGGGAGCAAATTCTCTTTGAGGAGCAGGTATATAGTTAATACTTACCTGGTCAAATATGGATTGTTCGCTTTTGAAACAGTTTGACGCGGATAAACTAAAATTTGGGAGCTGTTCCCATGCCGATAAAAATTCAGGGGAGCAGGATAGGGTAAAATCTTTCCAAAAAAAGTTTTCAGAACTGGCTAAATGCCACCTAATTTCGAAATTATCTTCCCCTTTGCAGCTAACAAAGTCCTCCGTTTTTTCAATTTTGAACATTTTCGTGGCAAGCCAAGTCGTCAAATTTGATTCAGAAATAGTAGTTACAACATCCAAAAATTCGAGTGATTCCATTTGTCTTTTAAATGCACCACTAATAATATGTTGCTCATTTTGAAATTCAATTTCTAAATTTTTCTGTAAAGCACTTACTAAACTTTCAACTTGTTCGTACAAATAATTTCCTTGGTGATGTAAATAAAATTGCAACGACTCTTGAATATTTTTTTGTGTCTTCTCACCAAAGCCTTTGTATTTTACCAATCTATTTTCTTCACAAGCGTATAATAATTCTCCAATACTTTCTATTTCTAATTCCTTCCAAATAGTCACAATTTTTTTAGGACCTAATCCTTTTATTTTGAGCATTTCTAAAATACCTGGAGGCGTCTTTTGAATGTACTCGTTTAATATAGAGAGTTGCTTTGTTTCAATAATCTCTTGTATCTTTTTTCCTATAGCTTCACCTATACCACGTATAGCATATAGTTGGCTAGGGCTCATATTAGACACGGGTTCTGCAAGTTTGTCTAGCGTATAGGCTGCGTTACTATAGGACTTGATTTTAAATTCATTCTCGCCATGAATGTCCATTAGTTTTGCAAGTAGGGAAAAGTATTCTTCAATCTCGTAATTGTGCATACGTAAAGATAATAAGGGGAGGGAGTAAGTCAAAATTGTAAACGTAAAAAGTAGGGGCAAAAAAAAGTCCCCGATAAATCGAGGACTCTCTTTTCATTATCCGAGGATAATTATTTCTTTTTAGCGACTTTCTTAGCAGCTTTTTTAGCAGCTTTCTTAGGAGCAGCTTTTTTAGCAGCCTTCTTAGGAGCAGCTTTTTTAGCAGCTTTCTTAGGAGCAGCTTTTTTAGCAGCTTTCTTAGGAGCAGCTTTTTTAGCAGCTTT
>CANFLP010000034.1 GCA_947447835.1 Bacteroidota bacterium | reverse complement strand
CCATCGCGCTTGCTTAATTTTCCATTACCGTCTGGCTTTAATATTAAAGGAAGATGTGCCCATTTTGGCATCTGATCTAATCCAAATAAATACTTCCATAATAATACATGCACTGGTGCACTTGGCAACCATTCTTCACCTCTAAAAGCATGCGTTATTTTCATTAAATGATCGTCCACAACAACTGCCAAATGATAAGTAGGCATACCGTCGGCTTTTAATAAAACCTTATCGTCCACAATACTTGTATCAAAACTTACATGACCTCTAATTACATCATCTAAACTTACTTCCTCATTTTCAGGTACCTTAATTCGAATTACATAAGGTGTATTATTTTTCAATAATTCCGCAACTTCATCAGCGCCTAATGACACTGAATTTTTCATATCCACTCTGTGCGCACGACTGTATTGGAAATTGGGTATTTCTTTTCGTTTAGCATCTAATTCCTCGGGGGTATCAAAAGCATAATAAGCATTGCCTTGTTCAATTAGCTTGTCGGCATATTGACGATAAATTGCTTTACGTTCACTTTGACGATAAGGGCCATAAGGGCCACCATGTAAAGGACTCTCGTCTGGTGTTAAACCACACCAAGCCAATGTATCCTGAATATATTGTTCGGCACCTGGAACAAAACGCGTTTGATCGGTGTCTTCGATTCTTAAAATAAACTCCCCATTATGGTGCTTTGCAAACAAATAATTGAACAAAACCGTTCTCACGCCACCTAAGTGTAAACCTCCTGTTGGAGAGGGTGCAAACCTTACTCTTACCTTTGAATCCATACTTTACATCATTTTTACAAAGATAATATTCATATGGGCAAAAGAACTATTTATCTTTGGGTATGTATTTGATTAAAACACCTTTTTGGCTGCGTGCATTTTACCCAAATTGCACTTGGAAAATTCCTACAAAAGATAAGGTGATTTATATCAGCTTTGACGATGGTCCGCATCCCGAAGCAACTCCTTTTGTGCTAGAACAATTAAAAGCATTTAATGCCAAAGCCACTTTCTTTTGCATTGGTAATAATGTATTAAAACACCCAAATATTTTTGAGTCTATTTTAAAAGCAGGGCACAAGGTTGGCAACCACACATACGACCATTTAAATGGATGGAAAACCGAGACGAATGTTTATTTAGAAAATATAAAAGATGCGGCAAATTTAATTGAGAGTAATATGTTTAGGCCTCCCTATGGTCGCATCACAAAAAAACAAATTAAAGCTGTAAAAGAAAGTACGGATTTGCCCAATCAAATTATTATGTGGGATATTTTAAGTGCCGATTTTGATTTGAAATTAAATGGGGAAGACTGTGCAAGAAATGTAATTAAGCATACAAAGCCAGGTTCTATTATTGTTTTTCATGATAGCCAAAAAGCATGGGACAGGATGTCGGTTGCATTGCCAATTGTTTTAGCCTATTTCTCCAAATTGGGGTATCGAATGGAAGTGATTCCTTAAAAAAATTAGCTACAAAAAAAGGCCAAGGTAGAAACCTCGGCCTGTATAATCCGTACCCTATAAAAAACAAAAAGATAAAGTCTGTACTAATAAGACCTATCGTCCAATTGCTAAAACGTTCAAATAAATAGTTTTAGTATGCAGGATGGAAAAAATATCCTTTTTTTGTGTACTCAACCCATAATTATGCGTTTTATTGATACCCATTCCCATATTTACGATGAAACTATTTTACCAGAAATAGAGGATGTTTTAAAAAATGCTATGTCAAATGGAGTAGAAAAAATTCTGATGCCTGGAATTGATAGTACTTGTATTAATGATATGTTGGCGTTGGAGGAAAAGTATCCGCAGCAATGTATTGCCATGATGGGTTTACATCCTTGTTATGTAAAAGAAAACTATGAGCAGGAATTGAAAATTGTAGAAGATTGGTTAACTAAAAGAAAGTTTGTTGCGATAGGTGAGATAGGGCTAGATTTTTATTGGGATAAAACATTTACCGAACAACAGCATAAAGCATTTGAAATTCAAATGCAATGGGCTATTGATTATAACACTCCAATTGTAATTCATACCCGTAATGCAATGGGAGAAACTATTGAAGCGGTAAAGCCTTTTGCAAAGAAAGGATTAAGAGGAGCCTTTCATTGTTTTAGTGGAAGCAAGGAATCGGCACTACAAATAATTGATATGGGGTTTTATTTAGGATTAGGTGGTGTGCTTACTTATAAAAACGCAGGCGTTGCAGAAGCTATAAAAGATATTCCAATGGAGTGGTTGTTCTTAGAAACCGATGCCCCTTATTTACCACCTGTTCCTTACCGAGGCAAAAGAAATGAACCTGCTTTTATGATTGAAGTGGCTAACAAGTTGGCCGAGGTTAAACAATTGCCATTGCATGAGATTGCAGCCATTACAACTAATAATGCGGAAAGGTTGTTTGGGTTGTAGATTAAGGCGGAGTTTAACCAATTATTTATTTTACATTTGCAACCCAAATAGAGAGGTGTCCGAGTGGTTTAAGGAGCACGCTTGGAAAGCGTGTATACGGCAACGTATCGGGGGTTCGAATCCCTTCCTCTCTGCAAAGCCTGTCACTTTCGTGACAGGCTTTGATAATAAGAAATTAATGTTCCTTCATCTTCTCATCCATGCGCTCGTTATAGGCAAGCGGCTCGTTCTTCCAGTTTTTATTATAAGAAACAAACATTGCTATCCATATCGCTCTTGATAATCGCATCAATAAGGGTTGGATTAATATTACAATTGCAATTGAACTAAATAACCAATATAAAATTCGGTTGTCATCTAAATCAAATGTCATTCCAATTAATACTTTCCATGCCACGAAGCTAGAAACAAAATACGCAACTGTTAAGCCATAACTCACATAACCTGTCCCTACATAAAATCCAACTTCAATTTCGGTAGGTTGGCCGCAAACTGGACATTTGTCATTCATCTTAGTAATGTTTGAAAAATCGTATGCATTATTTGATACAAATAATTTGCCCTCTCTGCATCTTGGGCACTTGTTAGTTAAAACACTTGAAAATATATTTCTACTCATGGGGCGAAGGTATTAAAAATATAGGGCTTAATTTTCTAGAACTTGTTCCATTTTGATTCCTCTGGAACCTTTAATAAGGATAGATCTATTGTTAAATGATTGTTGTTGTAACCAATGCTTTGCTTCCAAGGCATTGCCAAAGTAGGCATAGTTATGTTCGCAGTTTTCAAAATCGCCACCCACTAATACTACCTGTTCCCATTTATATTGTTCTAATAATTGAATTAATTGTTGGTGTTCTGCTACACTTGTTGTGCCTAATTCTTTCATGGCGCCGATGCAAACTACTTTATGTGTAGCATTTAGTTTTGCAAAATTTTCAATAGCTAATTTCATGCTACTTGGATTGGCATTGTATGCATCTAAAATAACATCGTTGTTATTCCATTTTAATAATTGTGATCGGCTATTAGTAGGAGCGTAATTTTCAATGGCAGCTTTTATTTTTCCAGCAGGCACTTGAAAATACAATCCAATACTTACTGCTGCTAAAATATTAGGTAAATTATATTCACCCACTAATTGCGTTTGTATAGAATCAATTTCAAATCCCTGGGTAAAATTTACTTGTAAAAATCCGTTAACACTTGATGCATTTGCTTGTAGCGCACCGGTATGCGTTCCGTATCCAACAACCTCTGTAATACCTACTGTCATTGTATTTAAGTAATCGTAGTCACTCATAATAAATGCAGTTCCGTTATGCGCTCTTAAGTAATCAAATAGTTCTCCCTTTGCTTTTTTTACACCTTCTTCCGATCCAAATCCTTCTAAATGTGCTTTACCACAATTGGTTATTAATCCATAATTTGGCATTGCATAATTACAATAACTTTCAATTTCTTTTAAATGGTTTGCGCCCATTTCAATCACTGCCATTTGTGCATCGGATTGAATACTTAATAGGGTAAGGGGTACGCCAATATGATTATTTAAATTGCCTTGGGTGGTATAAGTTTTAAAATGACTTGCTAGCACTGTTGCCACTAATTCCTTTGTAGTTGTTTTTCCATTACTTCCTGTAATGCCAATAAAAGGAATTGTAAATTGTTCGCGATGGTGTTTTGCCAATTGTTGTAAACATGCTAGGCCATCTTCTACTAATAATATTTTATCGTTCCATTTTGCATCTGCTTCTTGGGCTTCGTCAACAATAGCGTACGATGCGCCAGCTTCTAAAGCCTTTTCGGCAAATATATTTCCGTTAAAGTTGGGACCTTTTAAAGCTAGATAAATATCACCAGCGTTTAATTTTCTGGTATCGGTTTGTACAAAAGGATGTTGCTTAAAAATTTCGTATAAATAAGCGATGGAAGGAAGCGTGATCATCTTTAAAATGATTTAACTATTTGAAGAAAGTAGGCAGGTAGCCATGGCAACAAGCCCTTCCTGTCTTCCTGTAAAGCCCATTGTCTCAGTAGTAGTGGCTTTGATTGAAATATCTTTATCTCCAATTTTCAAAATGCTTGCAATACATGCTTGCATCTCTAAAACGTAGGGTTTAATTTTTGGTGCTTCTAAACAAAGCGTTGCGTCAATATTTACAATCTGATATCCTTGTGCAGTAATAAGATCGTAAGTTCTTTGAAGTAGTATCTTGCTGTCAATATTCTTGTATGCATTGTCGGTGTCAGGAAAATGAGTTCCTATGTCACCAAGGCTTAATGCGCCAAGTAGAGCATCGCAAATGGCATGCAATAAAACGTCAGCGTCACTATGGCCCAATGCACCCTTTGTATGAGGTATTTTGATACCACCAATCCATAAATCACGTCCTTCTACTAATTGATGGAAATCAATGCCTGATCCAATGCGCAACTTCATTTACTTATTTTTTAAATAATTTTTTCCACCAAGGTTTTGAGTCATCTGATGATGCACCTGGTGCATCAAATCCAAATGCCGAAGAGGCACATCTAAAGCCAATAGTGCTATTTGATTTATCTTGGTCTAAATAACGTCTTGTGCCTGGGTTTAACCAATAAGGGCGATCTTTCCAACTACCGCCTTTAAATACTCTTGATTTATTTGAAATAAGTGTGTTCACTCCTGATTCATAGCTAGCAATTTCTGGATCATCTCCGTCAAGAACATTGTTACCTCTGTATGGATTAAAGTCATCCATATCCATACTATTTAAAGGTCGATAGATGTCTGCTACCCACTCGTTTACATTACCGCTAATATTATATAAGCCAATGCTACTTTGTAAAAAGCTATTTACTTTAGAAGGGAAACCGGCGCCATCATTTGAATAACCTGTCATACCCATATAATCCCCGCTGCCATTTTTAAAGTTAGCCATAAACATACCTTGACTTGCTTTTGCTGTGTTTCTTAAGCTTTCATTACCATTGCCACTCCAAGGATAAGGAGAATCGGATGAAACCACACTCGCATTTGGATGACTTGAATTAGATCCTGCTTTAGGATTATTAAAATTAGAGATATAGTTTTTAGGGCTTGAAACTTTTGCAGCATATTCCCATTCTGCTTCGGTAGGTAAACGGAAGTCAGGGATCATAACAAATTCGTCTGAATTTTTAACCTTCGCTTTTGGAAGTGGCGCTCTATTTGCAGTATCTGTATTAGTAATACCGCCCATTTTACCAACATAAGGCGTTTTTGCGTCAATCAATCCATAGCGTAATAATGTTTTTTCATTAGCTCTATCTGTTCTCCAACGACAATAGTTATTAGCTTGATCCCAAGTAACACCAACTACTGGGTAATCATTAAAAGCGGTTGCTCTAAAATAACCTGCGACCATGGGTTCATTATAAGCTAGATCACTTTTCCAAACTAAAGTATCTGGAAGAGCAGCTCTTACAATAGAGTCATTGCCTAATGGAAGAAATATTTTCTCTAACCAATGGGTATAGTCTCTGTATTTTTTATTGCTTACTTCGTATTTGTCAATTCTGAATGAGCTAACGGTTACTCTTCTTAAGCTATTATTCCATTCGCTCATCACACTTTCTTGGTTCATGCCCATTGCGAAAGTTCCTCCATGAATAAGCACAGTGCCATCATAAGGGTCATCTTTAGCAGCAATTGACTGAATTGTATTCGCTTCTTTATTGTTTGTAGAAGAAAGTACAGTTGGTCCTAATAGTAGTACAGCGAAAAATAAAAGAATACTATTTAAAAAATTCATATAAAATATTTATTCAAAATCAAGTAAAATACTGATGCGAATATACTTTGTTTTTTAGTCATTTACACATTGATAGTGACAATCTTATGTTAGTAAATCCCTAATTTTAGCCTATGAAGATGGCCAGAATAATATATTTATTCATTTTTTTACTACTATGTACTGGGCTAATGTCACAGACAAGCCCATTTTCGACGGGTAAATGGGCCAAAATAGCAGCAAATAAGCAAGGAATTTATAAGTTAACTGGGGCTCATTTAAGGACCCTGGGATTTAGCTTGCCGATTGCATCAAGTCAAATGCAACTTTTTAATTTCAAGCTGGGACAATTATCAGATAAAGTGCCTGGGATTCCGCCAAAAGGCATTATTGAAAATGCAATAAAAGTGATGGATGGTGGAGATGGTCAATTGGATGAAACAGATTATATCTTGTTTTATAATGAAGGAGTGGTTCATTCAAATTCGGATTCTGTTTTTTATTATGTGACGCTAGGTACTAATGGAAAAAGAATAGGCATTCAAAATACATTAACAAATGTAATTGACACCAAAGAAAAGTTTAACCAACATTTTATTTTTGAAAAAGATACCATTTCATTTTTAAATAGTGGTAAAACTATTTGGGGTTATCCAATGGGACAAGGAATAGGGAAACAAAGTCAATTGTCGGTAACCGTAAACACACAAGGAATGTCCGGCTTGGATGTCTTGAAATGCAATGTACACATGGCTTCTACAAGTTATCAAAGTAATGGTCGGTTCGATTTTTTGTGGAATGAACAACCCGCACATTCGTCGGAGTTGGTACCTGTTACTGGCATGTTATTTGATGACGTTGCAACCGACATGATCGATAGCTTTTTAAGTCCAAACATAACAAGCTGGCCTAATAAGAGTGTACTTAAAATTAATTATAGTAGTTCCAATAGTTCGGCAACAGGTTGGCTTGATTATGTGGAAGTGCATGCAAAAAAAAATATTGGTTTTTGGCAGGATAGTACCCTTGCATTTGGTATTGAGGATGAGTTTATAAAGGGTGCTATATATAATTGTAAAATACAAAATCTGGACACCACAACTATCTTGTGGAATGTTACATATCCCGAAAATCCTTTGTTTGTTAATATACAATTTGGGACTAATGGTGTGGGAAGTTTTTTTCAGAAAACAGATGCTACTCAGCAGTTTTTTGGGCTAAGACAATATGCGTATGAAACCCCAATACTGGTAGGATCTATTCCTAATCAAAATGCAATGGGGGAAAGTGTTTCAGCAAATTACATTATAGTTGCTGCACCCGCATATATGGATGCTGCTAAAAAGTATCAGCAGTTTCAAATAAGCAAATTTGGCCGTTCTGTTATTGTAGCAAACGCAAAGGAAATATACAATGAATTTTCAGGAGGACAGCCTTCTGCCATCGCCATCCGAAATTATATAAAGTACTTGTACAACAAGGCAGTTGCAAATGATAAAAATTTACCTGAATACTTGTTGCTATTGGGCATGGGAAATTTTAATTCAAAAAAAATGAACCTCAATTTTGAATTACCGGTTTACGAAAGTTATAATTCTACTTCCATTTTATCTAGCTATACTACCGATGACTTTTTTGCTGTTTTAAATGATGATGCAGATATCAATAATGTTTCGTCAATTCGTCAGCTTTCATTAGCTGTGGGAAGAATTCCAGCGCGAACTGTACAAGAAGCAGACACTGCAGTAAATAAATTAATAGTATATCAAAATAATCGTATTGGTGGAGCTTGGGCGAATAAAATTACTTGGATTGCAGACGATGGGGATTATAATTTACACTTGCAAGATGCGGAGGCAATTTTAGCAAACCTACAGACAAAAGAAAGTCATTGGAACTACAAAAAAGTGTATTTGGATTTATACCCTGCGGTTGCTTCAACATCAGGTAGTACCTATCCTTTAGCCAATAATGCAATTAAACAAACTGCTAATGATGGTACCTTAATAATGAATTATACAGGCCATGGTAATTATTTAAGATTATCGGAAGAAGCTGTCATTTCACAAGAACAGTTTGCAAGTTGGAATAATGCAGCACATCTGCCTTTAATGGTTACGGCTTCTTGTAATTTTGCGCCATATGATCAGCCTAATTTAAATCCAATTGCTTGGGATGCTTTCATGAAAAATGGGAATGGGATTATTGGCTTGGTTGCGGCAAATAGATTGGTCTTTGCTTATAGTAATAAGCAAATTAATGACGAATTCGTACAACAATTATTGGTCGCGGATTCCTCAGGTAATTATAGGTCTATTGGCAAAGCATTACAAAGAGCCAAGATTAATAACTGGTCCAATGGAGGGGATCGTATTAATGCATTAAAATTTAGTTTATTGGGGGATCCTGCTATGCAGCTTCAAGTTCCCAATAATAAGTTATTGGTAAAGCAAATAAATAGCAAGGCTTTTAAAGGGAATGATACATTATTGTCGGGTAATAAATATACTATTCAAGGACAGGTACAAAAAGGAATTTTAGTTAATACAGATTTTAATGGCATTGTGGATTTAACAATTTATGATGCAGTTAAATTTTCAAAAACATTAGCCAATTATGCTGCTAGTATTGCAGTACCTATTGCAATGAAAGAGAATATTTTGTTTAAAGGAAAGGCTACTGTTTCAAAAGGCATTTTTGGCATTGATTTCATTTTACCATCCCAGGTATCCAATGCCACAAGCCCTATCAGAATTGAATTAGCGGCTGTGAGTGATTCCAATTCTGCAATACAGGTATTGGATTCGATATATGTAAAATCAAATAGCGTAGTAAATTTTTCAGATACGATTGGTCCAAAAATGAATGCTTATTTAAACGACTCTTTATTTAAAACAGGAGCATGGGCTGCACCTAATTCTACTTTATATATAACATTACAGGACAGTTCGGGAATTCAAACTTCTGGAAATGCATTAGGTCATGATTTAAGTATTTGGTTGGATAACAATCCCGTGCCAATTATAATTAATAATTATTTTGTTGCAGATATAAACACTTATCAAACAGGCAAGATTCAATATGCGTTACCAACTTTGTCAGAAGGCGTGCACATTTGTATCGTAAAGGCCTGGGATTTATTGGGAAACGGAAGCGTGGATACGATTCGTTTTGAAGTGCCAAAATCAAATCAATTACAAATTAAGAACGCATTTAATTTTCCTAATCCATTTAAGGAACAAACACGTTTTTGTTTTGAAACCAATCAGGTTGGTAAAGAAATTGAAATTAATTTAGACATCATCAATTCAAATGGACAAGTTCTTTATAATAAGACTTCGAAAATAGTCAATGCTTTAAATAAGGTTTTCATTGACTGGGATGGAGTTATTAGCTCTGGTTCTAAGTTACAAGCAGGATCTTACTATTATAGGATTGCCTTAAAAACAAGTACTACGACCACTTTCTTGTCCAATACTTTTATCAAATTGTAAAAAATGCGCTTCTTTGACTATCTTCGTGGTTCAATAAAACAAAGGCTATCATGCATTTAAACAAGTTAAAATATATCGTTCTATTCATTTGCTTGTTATTTGTAAAACAAAATATCAATGCACAAAGTACTTCCTTGAAATTACAAAGTACCGCTGTGCCTTTTATGATGATTTCTCCAGATGCACGTTCGGGAGGTATGGGTAATTTGTCTTTAGGAATGACGCCTGAAGCCAATGATTTATTCGGCAATACTGCAAAATTATCTTACTTAAATGAGCCACAAGGATTCTTAATAAACTATACACCTTGGTTAAAAGATTTAGGATTAAGCGATGTGTATTTAGCAAGTGCGGGTTATTATAAAAAACTAAATGCGCAAAGTTCCATTAATACTTCGTTACGTTTTTTCAGTTTAGGTAATATTGACTTTACCGACGAATCGGGTAGTACGACGCTGCCTTCACAAAGACCTTCAGAATTTAGTTATGACTTTGGCTATAGCTTATTGTTAAATGATAACTTAAGTATTGGAGCAACTTTAAGATATATCCACTCAAAATTGGTGCAAGGTTCGTTTGGAACTAGTGCCATTAACTATAAAGCTGGTAATACGGTAGCGGGTGATATCAGCTTATTTTATAAGCAACATGCGGACTTGCATGGATTTCATGCTGGTTTATTACTTTCTAATATGGGAGGTAAAATCAGTTATTCCAACGAGAGTAAAAACAAATACTATATCCCCGCAAATATGGGGCTTGGTATAGGTTATTTGAATAAAATTGATGCAGACAATTCTGTAGAATTTGGGGTAGATATCAATAGACTAATGGTTCCAGCAAGTCCAGACAATACTGATCCAGAATCGGTGAACCATTATTTTACGCAATCGGTTATCAATAGTTATTTCAATTCTTTTTCTGCTAAATATGGCATGCCTTTTTCTGAGTCCTTAAAAGCATCTGTTGGTGTGGAATATAATTACACGAATCGTTTTTATTTAAGAGGTGGTTATTTCATGGATAATAACAAGAGCTTGGGTAATATGCAATACTTTACTTTAGGTACTAGTTTTCAGTATCAACAGTCTAAATTTAACATTAGCTATCTAGTGCCTTCGGGAGGTGGAATCACTAAAAATCCACTTTCTAATACCCTTCGATTTGGTAGTATCTTTTATTTTTAATAGCTCCTCGTTTTTGCCTATTTTTGTAGGCCATGTTAACACAAGTACAAATTGTAAATAAGAGCCATCATCCATTGCCTTCCTATGCAACTGCAGGGTCATCGGGTATGGATTTACGTGCTTTTATTGAAAAGCCAATTGTACTTCAACCCATGGAAAGGATTTTGGTACCTACAGGTTTATTTATAGCAATCCCTGAAAATTGGGAAGTGCAAATTAGGCCTCGTAGTGGTTTGGCCATAAAGCAGGGACTTACTTGCTTAAATACCCCCGGCACAATAGATGCAGATTACAGAGGTGAGTTAAAAGTTATTTTGATTAATTTATCTCAGGAACCTCAAACCATTTTGGATGGTGATAGAATTGCACAAATGGTTTTTCAGAAAGTAGAAAAAGCCAATTGGAATTTAGTTGATAATTTAGATGAAACCGAAAGGGGTGCAGGTGGATTTGGTCACACAGGAAAACAATAATTAGCATGAAAAGAGGGGTAGTATATTTTTTATCAATGGTTTTGTTGCTTGCATCTTGTACCACATTTAGAAAGGTGCAGGTTATTAAGGATGCTTTGACAAAAAAAGACACTGCACAGGTTCAGATTATTGCAGAAAAAACTAAAGTTGATTCAGGTGCGATTGTTAAAGAAATTGTTGATAAAATTGCCAAGACAAAGCTTTCGTTTAACACCATGAATGCACGTGTTAAAGTGAATTACGAGACCGTTAACAAGGCTGACTCGTACCTTGCTAATATTAGCATTGAAAAAGGGAAAGCCATTTATATCACAGTACGCGGCGCAATGGGCGTTATTGGTTTAAAGGCATTAATAACCAATGATAGCGTTTTATTATTTTATCCATTAAATAAGAAAGTAGAAAGACGACCATTGTCTTATATTCAAGAGGTAGTTAAAATTCCTTTTACGTATACTACGCTAGAGGATTTAATAATTGGCAATCCTATTTTCATGGATAATGCTAGTATTGTTACCTACAAAATGAATAACAATAAATTACAAGTAGGTTTGGTGGGAAGTTTATTTAAGAACCTTATTAGTTTAAGCGAAGACAATGTCAAAGTGCTTCATTTAAAATTGGATGATATTGACATTAGGCAGCACAGAACCTGTGATATCACTTATTATGATCATACTGCTGTTTTGCAAAATCAATTTCCTTTAAATAGGGACATTGCCATTGCAGCTCAATCTCGTTTAGAAATTCACATGGAAATAAAGGAATATACATTTAATGAACCTTTAAAATATACCTTTGCCATTCCAAAATCTGGGAAGCGCAGGTAGTATTTGATAGGAAACAATTTAATTATGACAAAAAGGGGTACACTTTTATTGATATTATTTAGTTTGACATTTATACGTGTAGATGCACAGGATAATTTGTCAAGAGAGGATTTGCAAAAACAAACGCTATCTATCAGAAGAGAAATAGACGAGTTAAATCAAATGCTTGAACAAACTAAAAAAAATAAAAAAAGTACTTTGGCGCAGTTGGCTGTTATAAAAAGTAAGATTGCAAAAAGAGAGGCTTTGGTAAATAGTATTGCAAAGCAGGTTAAAATTATTGACGATGCTATTGCTGCAAATCAACAAGATGTTCAAAGATTAAACAAGGATTTAGATACTTTAAAAAGTAGGTATGAAAAAAGCATCATTTTTGCTTATAAAAGTAGAAGTGGATATGAATATTTGAATTTTCTATTTTCTGCCAATAGCTTTAATGACGCAGTAAAAAGGATTACCTATTTAAAAAGTTATCGTCAAACAAGAGAAGCGCAGGCTAGTGCTATAGACATGTCTCAAAAGGATTTGAATGTTAAAATTGGGCAATTAGGTACTAATAAAAAAGATCGTTTAAAAACCTTAAACGTTCAAAATGATCAGCTTAAAGTATTGGTAGATGATAGAAAAGAACAAGATAAAATTGTTAATCAATTAAAGAATAAGGAACAGGAAGTAACCGCTCAATTAAAGTTAAAAGAAGCACAAAGAAGAAAAATGCAATCTGCATTATTAACTATCATACGTCGTGAAACTTTGGAAGCGGAGAAAAAAGAAAAAGAGCGTTTAGCAAAATTAAAAGCAGCTAATGATGCAGCAGCAGCAGCCGCAAAAGCAAAAAACGAGCCTGCTCCTGTGCCTGCAAAAACAAATACCAAAACGGGAAAGAATGGCAACAAGGTTGCTGTTGAAGGTGGTTTAACTAGCACAACCGACAATCGTCCTTATTCAGCCTTAGAAACTACAGAGGAGGGCAGAGAAGCATCTATTTCGATTGAGAACAATAAGGGTGGATTGCCTTGGCCTGTGGATAAGGGGAATGTATATATTCATTTTGGCGTAGAGAGTATTCCTGGTACTAAATTGAAGCGTAATAGCGATGGTATTGAACTTGCTGTACCCAAAGGTACATCCGTTAAGAGTATTGCCAATGGTATTGTAAAATATACAGGAGACATTAATGGCGATTTAACCGTTTTCGTACAACATGGTAAATACTTTTCGACCTATACCCATTTAAGTAGTATCAATGTTTCGGTAGGACAGGAAGTAAAAGGAGGCACGCTGTTAGGACGCTCTGGTATTAATTTAGATGGAGAAGGTGCCTTATTATTTATGATTAGCAATGACAAGGGATCCTTCCTTGATCCAGAAAACTGGCTGAAGAATAGAAGATAGCGCCAAGTTTCTTTTTCTGCATTTCTTTTTTTATATTACAATCTATTAAACGATTGCGATGTCAAAATATATTTTATCTTTTGATCAAGGTACTACGAGTAGTCGTGCCATTTTATTTGATCATCAGGGGCAGATTCATGGAATTGCACAAAAAGAATTTACACAACATTTTCCGCAACCAGGCTGGGTCGAACATGATGCTATGGAAATTTGGAGCACCCAAATTGGCGTGGCTAGTGAAGCTATTAGTAAACAAAATTTAGCACTCACCGATATTGCAGCCATAGGCATTACGAATCAACGTGAAACCACAGTGGTATGGAATAAAAAAACAGGCCTTCCTATATATAACGCCATTGTATGGCAGGATCGAAGAACAGCAGACTATTGCGACACATTAAAAGCACAAGGGAAAGCTAGTTTGATTCAAGAAAAAACGGGACTTGTAATTGACGCCTATTTTTCTGGTTCTAAAATAAAATGGATTCTAGATAATGTAGATGGCGCCCGAGATTTAGCAGCTAAAGGAGAATTGTGTTTTGGTACCATTGATACGTGGTTGGTTTGGAAATTAACCAATGGAAAAGTGCATGTAACCGATGCTACCAATGCATCTAGAACCATGCTTTTTAATATTCATACTTTACAATGGGATACTGAATTACTTGCGCTGTTGGATATTCCAACTTCGATACTTCCTACTGTAAAAAGTAGTAGTGAAATATATGGATATACCAATCAACTTTTCACCAATCATGAAATTCCAATTGCGGGTATTGCTGGCGATCAGCAGTCGGCTTTGTTTGGACAAATGTGTACTGCTCCAGGCATGGTAAAAAATACCTATGGCACAGGTTGTTTTATGTTGATGCATACGGGAGAAAAAGCAGTTACATCAAAAAATAATTTATTAACTACAATTGCGCTTCAAATAAATGGCCACACTTATTATGCTTTAGAAGGAAGTGTATTTATTGGAGGTGCAGTAGTGCAATGGTTAAGAGATGGATTACGCTTAATACGCAAATCGTCAGAAATAGAAGACCTTGCAAAGCAAGTAGATCATACCGATGGTGTTTATTTAGTGCCTGCATTTGCGGGCCTTGGAGCACCCTATTGGAATCAGCATGCAAGAGGCACTATTGTGGGTATTACGCGAGGCACATCGTCTGCCCATATTGCGCGTGCAGCATTGGAAAGCATTGCTTTTCAGAGTTATGATTTATTAAAAGCAATGGAAGCTGATGCGGGTATTCCTATTGCAGAATTAAGAGTAGACGGAGGTGCTACACATAATAATATGCTCATGCAGTTTCAATCGGATATTGTCAACACAAAAGTAATTAGACCCACCATGGTGGAGACTACTGCTCTTGGAGCAGCATATTTGGCTGGCTTGGCAGTTGGTTTTTGGAAAGACATTGAAGAGTTAAGAACTAAGTGGCAGGTAGACAAAATATTTACGCCAGAAATAAATCAGGAACAACGTTCACAAAATATTAAAGGATGGGAAAGGGCTATACATGCAACCAATCATTGGTAGTAATGATCCTTTTTAACTAATACAAAAAATTTAACGAATTACTAATTTAAAACAAATAACATGACTCCTTTTTTAGCCGAAGTAATGGGCACAGCCATAGTAATTGTAATTGGAAATGGTGTAGTCGCCAACGTGGTATTGCCAAAAACCAAAGGTAATAATGGTGGTTTGGCTGCAATAATTTTAGGCTGGGCTTTTGCAGTATTTTTTGGCGTGTATGTAACGGGTGGAATAAGTGGTGGCCATTTAAATCCTGCAGTTACGATTGCACTAGCTACTGTTGGAAAGTTTAGTTGGGCCTTAGTGCCAGGGTACATCTTGGCACAATTAATAGGTGCTGCATTGGGACAATTCATTGTTTGGATGGTATATAAGGATCATTTTAATGAATGTAAAGATCAAGCGGCACAACTTGCTTGTTTCTCAACGAGTCCATCTATACCAAATAAGACACAAAACTTTATCGTAGAAACCTTGGTAACCTTTGTATTTATACTTGGGGTGCTATTTTTAAAGCCCGCTGGGGTAGAAATCGGGTCCTTGTCGGCCCTTCCAGTGGCATTATTAGTTGCAGCTATAGGGTTTGGGTTAGGTGGTCCAACTGGTTTTGCCATTAATCCAGCTAGGGATTTAGGACCTAGAATCATGCATTTTGTGCTTCCAATGAAGGGGAAAGGGCCTAGTGATTGGGGATATGCCCTTATTCCGGTGGCTGGTCCCATAATTGGTGGAATTTTAGCTGCTATTATATACCTACAATTTTTGCAATAAACCGGCAAAATCATACCTTTGCAGCCGAAACCGAATATTATGGCAACAACAGGTAAAATTAAACAAGTTATTGGTGCAGTAGTGGACGTGCAATTCCCTAATCAGAATGCGCTTCCTGAGATATACAATGCATTACAAATTACAAGACCAAGTGGTGAAAAATTAGTGCTTGAAGTACAACAACATTTAGGAGAAGATAGCGTACGTGCTATTGCGATGGATGGTACCGAAGGTTTAGTAAGAGGAATGGAAGTAATTGATTTAGGCAAACCTATCTCTATGCCAATTGGCGAAGGGATCAATGGTCGTTTGTTTAATGTAACAGGTGATGCAATTGATGGTTTACCTCAAGTAGATAAAACAAATGGTAGACCCATTCACGCGAATCCTCCAAAGTTCGAAGACTTAAGTACTGCAACTGAAGTGTTGTTCACAGGTATTAAAGTTATTGACTTGATTGAGCCATACGCAAAGGGTGGTAAGATTGGTTTGTTTGGTGGTGCGGGTGTAGGTAAAACAGTATTGATTCAAGAATTGATTAATAATATCGCAAAAGGACATGGTGGTTTATCAGTGTTTGCGGGTGTGGGAGAAAGAACACGTGAGGGTAATGACTTATTACGCGAGATGATTGAAGCAGGTATCATGAAATATGGTGATGCTTTTAAACATAGCATGGAAGAAGGTGGATGGGATTTAAGTAAAGTAAGCTTAGAAGAATTAAAAGAATCAAAAGCTACTTTCGTATTTGGTCAAATGAACGAACCTCCAGGAGCACGTGCTCGTGTTGCCTTGAGTGGTTTAACAATTGCAGAATATTTCCGTGATGGTGATGGCACAGGAAAAGGAAAGGACATTTTGTTCTTCGTAGATAATATCTTCCGTTTCACACAAGCAGGTTCTGAGGTATCGGCTTTATTAGGTCGTATGCCATCTGCGGTAGGTTACCAACCAACATTGGCAACTGAAATGGGATT
>CANFLP010000033.1 GCA_947447835.1 Bacteroidota bacterium | reverse complement strand
TAAGGAATTTCATGAATGACAATCATTTCACGGCCATTGGCTTTCGCCTCCACATTACATCTTCCACGAAGCACGACACGACCTCTACCCGTTAACAATCCTTGCTTCACGCCTTCCATTCCGTATATAATACCCCCAGTTGGGAAATCGGGTGCTTTTACAAAATTGATTAACTCTTCGATTGTAATATCACGATTCTCGATATAAGCAATACAACCATCTACTACTTCACACAAATTATGAGGAAGCATGTTAGTCGCCATACCCACCGCAATACCTGATGAACCATTTACCAATAATTGAGGAATACGTGTAGGCAATACGCTTGGTTCTTCTAAGCTATCATCAAAGTTCAATTGAAAATCGACTGTATCTTTTTCTAAATCGTCCAACATAGCTTCAGAAATACGCTGTAAACGTGCTTCTGTATAACGCATTGCAGCTGGCGGATCACCATCTTGGTTACCAAAGTTACCTTGTCCGTCTACTAATTTATAACGCATAGTCCACTCTTGTGCCATACGCACCAGAGTATCGTAAATGGCAGAGTCGCCATGCGGGTGAAACTTACCCATAACCTCACCCACAATACGGGCAGATTTTTTGTAAGCCTTGTTGCTGTTGTTTCCTAATTCATGCATTGCAAATAACACACGACGGTGAACTGGTTTAAATCCATCTCTTACATCCGGCAAAGCACGACCAACTATTACCGACATTGAATAGTCAATGTAGGATGTTTTCATTTGTTCTTCGATGTTGACCCTTATCACTCGGTCATTATCTTGGGTCTGTTCAGGACCTAAATTTTCATTCAAATTCTCTTCCATAAATGTTACTTTCTTTTCGTCAAAATTTGATTGCAAAAATTGCACAAACGGACTAGTTACGAAGATAACTTTTACCCTACTTTTTTAGGCATTTTGAGCACTTAATTTAGCACCCATTTATCCACAATTTAGAAGCATTTGTGGGTAATAAATACTAACTTTAATTGACCATTTTACAAAGCTAAAAATTGAAGACTATGAGTGCAAGAATTTTAGTACTTGGCGCAGGTAAATCTGCAACTGTGTTAATCCAATATTTACAGAAAAAAGCAGTGGAAAATGGATGGCATATTGTGTTGGCTGATGGCAATAAAGAACTAGCCGAGTCCAAATGGGATAATGCTATAAATGGCCATGCCGTTGGCTTTGACATAGAAAATGAAAATCTCAGAAATGATTTTATTATAGATGCTGATGTAGTAGTTTCAATGCTGCCAGCCTTCCTACATATTTTGGTGGCTAAGGATTGTGTTTCACTAAACAAGCCTCTTTTTACAGCATCCTATGTGGATGAAAATATGAAGGCATTAGAAACTGAAATTAAATCTAAAAATTTACTCTTTTTGTGTGAAATGGGCTTGGATCCAGGAATAGATCATATGAGTGCGATGGAATTAATTCATCGTATTCAAAATAAAGGGGGTGTTATTACCGGTTTTAAGTCCCATTGCGGGGGTTTAATTGCTCCTGAAAATGACAACAACCCGTGGCATTATAAGATTAGCTGGAACCCTAGAAATATCATTTTGGCGGGTAAGGCTGGTGCTATCTATTTGGAAGCTGGCAAAACTAAAGAACAAACTTATGAGCAGCTATTTCACAATGGTCCAACTATTCAAGTTCCAAGCATTGGTCAGCTTTCTTATTATCCAAATCGAAACTCATTATCTTATATCGATACCTATACCCTAAATGGAGTAACCGATTTTGTTCGTACCACTTTAAGGAATACTGCATTTTGTAGTGGCTGGGATGCTATTATTCAATTAGGTTTAACCAGCGAAGATATTATCCAATTGAAAGAAAATGAAACTGTTAATGGTTGGTTTAAAGCACATTTAAATACGCAATTACTACAGGATGTTTATACTGCGATGCTACAAGACAAAAATCTTAAAGAGCAATTACTTTTCATTGGATTAGAAGATGCTACCATTATTCCACCCAACTTTAATAATAATGCTTCAATTCTCCAATGGCTATTAGAAGCAAAATGGAAGCTATCTAAGGATGATAAAGACATGGTGGTGATGATGCATGAGATTACCTATATCCTTGAAAATAAAACACATTCTATTCAAAGCAGCCTGGTTTTAAAAGGCGTTAATGATGAACAAACAGCTATGGCGACTACTGTAGGATTGCCTTTAGCAATGGGCGTTTGCGCTTATTTAAAAGGAGAAATTACACTTACAGGTTTACATATTCCTATACATCCAAGCATTTACACCCCAATATTAAAATCTTTGGCCCAGGAAGGGATTTGCTTTACTGAAACCGAATTGTAGAAACGAAAAAGCCTCCAGTTGGAGGCTTTTTTATGATTTGAACGTAAAGTTATTTACTTGGTTCCCACTCAAAATCTAATTGGCGCTTTTCTAAATTAGCTGCTACCACTTTAACCATAATTTTATCTCCCATGCTAAACTTTCGACCCGATCTTAAGCCTACTAAGGAATAATTTGTTTCTACTAGTCTAAAATCATCAATACGAGACAATGAAGTTATACTTACCAAGCCCTCACATTTGTGTTCTACGGTTTCAACAAAGAATCCAAAACTAGATACACCACTTATAACGCCTTCAAAAGTATGTCCAAGGAATTGGCTCATAAACTCTACCTGCTTGTATTTATTTGAAGCTCTTTCTGCTTCCATTGCTGCTCGTTCACGCTCACTACAATGCACACATTTTTCTTCCATGGAGGCATCGTTCATTGGATTTCCCAATAATACCGATTGCACTACCCTATGTACTAAAACATCTGGGTAACGACGAATGGGTGATGTGAAATGACAATAATTTTCAAAACCTAAACCGTAGTGTCCAATATTATTGGTTGTGTAAACCGCTTTTGACATGGTTCTGATACCTAATTGTTCTAAAACATGTTGTTCTGGTTTACCATGAGCCGCTAACATTAAAGCATTAAAACTATGAGCAATATGATCTGGTGTACTAATATCAAAAGGATAACCATGTGACTTAGCAAAAGCAACAAATGGTGCTAATTTATCCTCATTTGGTTGATCATGTACACGATAAGGGAATGGTATAGGCTCTTTTTTAATTTTAACCTGACCCATTTTTTCAGCTATCAATTGATTTGCTTTAAGCATTAATTCCTCAATTAATTGATGTGATTCTTTGCTCTCTTTTACAGTAATACCAATTGGTTTCCCTTTCTCATCTAAAGTAAATCTCACTTCCTGAGAAGAAAAATTAATAGCCCCATTATCAAAACGCGCCTTTCTTAATTTTTGAGTAAAATCCAATAACCAAAGTATTTCAACAGCATGGTCACCTTGCTTCGTATCTATAATTTCTTGTACTTGCTCGTAAGTAAAACGTCTATCTGAATAGATGATTGTTTTGCCAAACCATGTACTTTCTACTTTTCCTTGATTGTTAATTTCAAAGGTTGCAGAGAAGGTTAATTTTTCCTCATGAGGCCTTAAAGAACATAATTCATTTGAGATACGTTCTGGCAACATTGGATAGACTCTATCAGGTAAATAAACTGACGTAGCACGTTCATATGCTTCCTTATCAATAGCGGTATCTGGTTGTAAAAAATGACTAACATCGGCAATATGCACACCTATTTCAATGTTCCCATTTTCTAATTGCTGAAACGAAATGGCATCATCAAAATCTTTTGCATCAACAGGATCAATAGTGAAAGTTAAAACCTTTCTATAATCCTTTCTTTTAGCAATTTCTTGCTCAGTGATTTTGTCGCTTAATGATCTTGCAAATGCTAATGTCTCTTCAGTAAATTCTAAACTAAATCCGGCTTCAGCAACAATCGATTTCATGGCTAAATCATTCTCTTGTTCTGGAGTAAATACACTCACCACTTCACCTTCAGGTTTACGATTGGCATTTTCCCATTTAGTTAATTGAACAATTACACGATCCTTATCCTTTGCTCCTTTTAATTTGTTCATTGGAACGTAAATGTCAGGCATTGGATATATTGAGCTAGGAATAAAAAAGGCAGTTCGTTCCATTACTTGCATTGTACCTGCAAATGAGACCTGTTTTCTTTTTAATACTTCTAATACTTTACCCTCTTTCTTTCCCGAACCCTGTCTAATTTTTGTAATTTTTACTGCTACTTCATCTCCTTTTAAAGCAGTGTTAAAATCGGTAGGGAAAACAAGAATATCGTTTTCCATATTAGGTACCATTACAAATCCCATACCCGATTTAGCAATATCCAATACCCCTCGATAGGTGGTAACTATATTGGTCTGTTTTGTTGTTTTGTGTGTTTTTTTTGTCGACTTCTTTGTCGAACTCTTCTTAGTTCCCATTTTTGTTTGTATAAAATTGTGCAAGATAATTAATAACCAATTTATTAAATACCTGTTCGGCATCAAATAAGAAATGAGGTTTTATTGGTAATACATATAAAGGGATATCATGTAATTCCTCCGTGTATTTAACCAATCTAACTGCATCTTTTTCGGTTGTTAAAATTAGCTTGCTCTTTGATGTTATTTGATCGAATTTTTCTTTGATTTCATTTAAATCCTCAATCGAAAATATATGATGATCACTATAACTGATTTGATAATATGTATGTGTGTTTTCGTGTAAATATTCTTTTAAAGGCAATGGATTAGCAATACCACATACTAGTAAAACTTCATCCCGCATGGTGAGTACCCATTGTTCACTTGGATTATATATATGATACGGTGTCTCATATGCTATACAAGTAAAAAATACACTTTGATGTTGCTCTGGATATAATTTATCTATAATTTCATCGCGTTCAATTTCTGATAAATTAGCAGGGCATTTTGTAACTACAATAATATCAGCTCTCTTTGCAGACTTACGCTCATCTCTTAAGTCGCCAGTTGGAAAAAAGATATCATCACAGTATAAATTATTGTAGTCGGTCAATACGATATTAAACCCTGCTACAATTTCTCTATGTTGAAAAGCATCATCTAAAATAATAGCTTGTATATCTGGCACGTCTTGAATAAGCTGAGGAATTGCTTCTATTCTTCTTTCACACACTGCAACGGATACATTTGGATGTTTAATGTGAAATTGCATAGGCTCGTCTCCAATTTCTAAAGCTGTTGTATTATTATTAGCTAATGCATACCCTTTGGTTTTTCGTTTGTAACCCCTACTTAATGTTGCTAATTTGTATTGATCTGAAAGTATCGAAAGCAAATGTTCCACCATCGGAGATTTACCAGTACCTCCTAATGATAGGTTACCAACACAAATCATAGGGACATTAAATTTTACCGACTTTAAATATTGTTTATTGTACAACCAATTTCTCAAAGAAACGATCCACCCATACAATATGGCAAATGGTAAAAGTAAAACCCTAAAAGATTTTAAAAAGATGTTATTAAAATTCATAACTATTCCAAGGCGTAATACAATGCGTTAAAGGTACGTCAAATTGGTGGGTATCCTCGATATTTGGGATAGGCTCAAAGTAAGAAATGCCTATTCTTAACCCATTGGACGGGTAATGTTCAAAATAACGATCATAAAACCCTTTTCCAAAGCCAACACGTTGTCCATTTGCATCAAAACCAAGTAAAGGAACCAATATGGCATCCATTTGTTCAGGCAACACTTTGTTTAATGGAAGTGGCTCTTGTATACCCCATTTGTTTTCACTTAGTGTTTCGGTTTCAGCAAAAAAAATCATCGAATGCTCATTTGATTGAACTCTAGGATATGCCATTGTAAGGCCAGGAATAATGGCTTGTAAATATTTTGCTAGTAATAATGAATTCGGTTCATTATGCGCCTCCATTGGATAAAAATTACCAATGCAATATTTATTTGCCCAATCAAATCTTTGAAATTGAATTAATAACAAATCATCCAACTTTAAACAATCAGATGCTGTTAACGCTTTGCGTTTACTCGATAATAATTTTCTTGCCTCTGACTTTAACATGATACAATTTACTCAAAAAAACTAAATATAGTTGAGCCATAATTACGTTCAAAACTATATCCTGGAAACTTTTTATAGTCGTTTCTAGGGGTATGCTCTAATATAAAATAGCCTTCAGGGCTTATTAATTTTCTTTCAACTATTATTCGAGGTAAATCATCAATAGTGTTTAATGCATAAGGAGGTCCAGCAAATATGATATCGTATTGACTGGTACAGCTGTTCAAAAATTGAAAAACGTCCATACGCATTATTTGAACATTTTCTATTTTAAGTGTATCTACATTTTTCTTTATAAAATCCAACATTTGATTGTCTTTTTCTACAATTGTCAAATTTTCTGCTCCTCTAGAAGCTAACTCGTAACTAATGCAACCAGTACCTCCAAATAAATCTAAAGTGCTAGCACCTTCTATGAGTACCCTATTATGTAATATATTAAACAAGCCCTCCTTTGCAATATCAGTAGTAGGCCTTGTATAAGGCATATTATGAGGAGGATTTATTTTTCTACCGCCAAATTTTCCAGATATAATTCTCATTAAAAAATAAAATAAGTGGAATAAATATGATTAGGATAACTACTATTTAAAGAAGCCCCAACTCCATTGTCAGGTGCATCAATTATTGCTAAGGAATTAAAGTATGGCGCAATGGTATTAATGAATTCTTGTTGTTGAATATTAGTACCCCATACTTTTAAATGGGTATTATTTAAATCGATTGAAGTATTAGTACATGCATTCATGATATTATAACAATTTTGATCATTACCTTCAATGGCGAAATATTTAATTAACTGTGTTCGACCATCTTTAATGAGTCTTAAACAATAATTATTCTCAAATACATAAACCAAGGCGTCATTATCAGCTTCTGTTGCAAGCACATATTCAGCAAAATGATGCCATTTGCCTGTCGGGAAAGATCTTGATAATAAAGTACTTAATGCATCTGGTACAGAAAATAGAATTACAAATTGATCATCATATGGAGTAATATAAAGTTCTTCCTCGTTGTTAGTCCCGTGAACAAAACTTAATTCTTGTTGATACATTAAATTATCTTCATGAGCCATTTTTTTTGTCAAAATAAATCTTGCACTATTCCAAACAAAATAAACATTCCCATAAATTCCTTGAATTAGCTTTGAGTTATTTTGCAAATAAGCAACCAATTGATGCCAACCAGTATTATCAGCACTATTTTCAAAATGTTCAAAAGCTACAAATTCATTCTTAATCTTATTCTTTACAGAAAAAACAATACTCTCCTTATCAACTATTAAGTATAAATCTTCCACCTTATTGTTGGAGGTACTTTCCAAACTCGTATAAATCCCGATTTTCTTTTTTGCCATAGGGTCAAATCTTATGCAATGATATAAAAAAAGGGGCAGTTCTTTGCTAAAACTAATTGTAGATTTGTGAAATATGAGCAATTTGAACTCTACCCCATCTTTACAAGTGAACGTTTCTAGTAAGCAAATTCTTGCTATATCCTTACCTATTGCATTAGCCATACTCGTTCCCCAAGTAAACTTTATTATAAATAATATATTTCTAGGTGCTTTAAGCGCTCAAGCATTGGCAATTGCTGGCATTACAGGAGTTTACTACCTCATTTTTGGTGTAATGGGTCAGGGATTAAATAATGGACTACAAGCGCTTATTTCACGAAGAGCAGGAGAAAATAAAACAGATGAAATTGGCATATTATTTTCACAAGGCGTGCTTATTTCAATCTTATTATCAGTATTTGGAATTTCATTTACCTATTTTGTAGCACCCTCCATTTTTCATGCATTATTACACGATAACGTAAGAGCAAACCTAGTCATACAATTTTTGCAAATTAGAATTTGGGGGCTTCCATTTTTATTTATTTATCAAATGCGAAACGCATTATTAGTGGGCACCAATCAAAGTAATTTTTTAATTATTGGTACTGCAACTGAGGCAATTGTAAATATCTTTTTTGACTATGCATTTATTTTTGGACATTTTGGATTTGCCAAAATGGGAATCATGGGTGCTGCATACGCTTCCATTATTGCCGAGGGACTTGGTCTATTAGTCATCTATTTAGTGATTCATTATCAAAAAATTGGGGAAAGATTTTCTTTATTTAGCAATTGGAGTATTAACAAGGAGATGATACAATTAATTCTCTCTCAGTCTGCTCCTATTATGGTGCAATACATGATAAGCATTGTAAGTTGGGAATTTTTCTACATTTTAATTGAGCACAAAGGTGAACAAGCATTAGCGGTATCAAATTCGATGCGCAATATTTTTGGATTTTTTGGAAGTTTCACTTGGGCATTTGCAGCTACTGCCAATACTATGGTAAGTAATATCATTGGTCAAAATAAACAAACGGAAGTCATTTATTTAATTCGAAAAATAATGGCATGGAGCTTTGGTTTTGCAGCAGCAGTTTGTATTTTACTAAACTTATTTGCAGTTCAATTTTTATCTATCTATGGACAAGGTGCTGATTTTATTAATGCCTCTATTCCAGTTCTAAGAGTTGTTTCTATTGCACTACTTATTATGTCCATATCAACTATTTGGTTAAATGCTGTAACTGGTACTGGGAATTCCACTATTACACTTCGTATAGAAATGTTGGCAATAGTAATTTATTTGATATACGTATATACAACCATGGAATACTTTAATCTGCCTATAACGGTGGGTTGGATGAGTGAGATTATATATTGGACTAGTTTACTAATACCATCCTACTTTTATATTCTATCATTTAAATGGAAAGGGAAGAAAATTTAATCCCCTCCAATTACATTATTACACTATCTGATTTTCTCAATAGATACCGAGGTATCTCCTTCAAAATTAGCAATAGGTAATTTTTGTTTTGTAATAGTAACTTGTACTTTTTCTGCTATAGAATGATCAGCTAAAACTTGATCAGCTATTTTACAAACAAGGGTTTCGAGTAAAGGTGTTGGTATTGCCATAATAGTTTTTACCCTATTGAATACTTGCACATAGTCAATAGTTTGATCTAATTGATCAACTACTTCAACGGTTGGTTTAAAGTCAATGATTACATCTACCTTAAAACTATTCCCCATTTTATTTTCAGCTTCATATAAACCATGAAAGCCATAAAATTCTAAATTCTTTAGACTAATGCGCATTGGAATATAATTAGTGCCCTTTAGACGTTAAGTAACGTTCAGCATCCAATGCAGCCATACAACCACTTCCTGCTGCAGTCACTGCTTGACGATAGTTTTTGTCTTGTACATCACCTGCTGCAAAAACACCTTCTACATTTGTTTTTGTTGTACCAGGTTGTGTTAAAATATACCCAGTCTCGTCCATGTTTAAGAAATCTTTGAAAATATCACTATTAGGTTTGTGTCCAATAGCAACAAAGAATGCACTCACTGGAATTTCTTGCAATTCATTGGTCTTATTATTTTTAACACGTACAGCTTGAACTGTCTTTTCACCTAAAATTTCGTCAGTTTCTGTATTGAAATACACTTTAATATTAGGTGTATTCAACACTCTGTCTTGCATTACTTTACTTGCACGCATTTGTTCCTTACGCACAATCATATGCACTTGAGAACACATTTTTGATAAGTAATGAGCTTCTTCAGCAGCTGTATCTCCTGCACCTATGATAGCTACTTCCTTACCTTTAAAAAAGAATCCATCACAAACTGCACAAGCACTTACACCAAATCCATTTAGGCGCTCTTCACTAGGAATACCCAACCATTTTGCACTTGCACCTGTTGATATAATTACTGCGTCTGCTTCTATTATTTTTTCGTCATCAATCCATACTTTTTTTACTTCACCACTAAAGTCAACCTTAGTAGCTAAGCCGTAGCGGATATCAGCTCCCATTCTTGCAGCTTGTTTCTCAAAGTTTACCATCATATCGGGCCCTTGAATCCCTTCAGGAAAACCAGGATAGTTTTCAACCTCCGTTGTAATGGTTAATTGACCTCCTGGTTGAATTCCTTGATATAGTAAAGGTTTCATGTTTGCACGCGCTGCATAAATTGCTGCTGTATAACCTGCAGGTCCTGAACCTATAATTAAGATGCTTACTTTTTCTGTTTCCATAATTTCAAATTTTCCCTTTGTATGAATAGTCAAATTTAGCTAAAAAAAAGCCCCGACTAATCTTTTGGATCGGTTGGGGCTTTTATGATATTGTTATTAATTAGCCCAAATAAGCTTTTAACGCATTACTATATCTCGCCTTTTGAAGACGTTTAATAGCACGTTCTTTAATTTGTCTAATTCTTTCTTTTGTTAAATCATATTTGATACCAATTTGCTCAATGGTAACACCATTTTCGCCATCTAAACCAAAATAAGCATTTACAATTTCTGCTTCTCTTGGACTTAATGATTTTAATACACGACGAATTTCTTCTCTTAAAGAATCCTTCATTACATCCTCGTCTGTATCATCACCACCTTGTAATAAGTCACCCATTGCTACATCTTCAGCTTCGTGTACTGGAGCATCTAATGAAGTGTGACGTGTATTAGATTGGAAGATATTATTGATTTCTGTTTCAGACATTTCCAAGATACCAGCAAGTTCCTCTGTTGAAGGTTCACGCTCATGTTCTTGTTCAAAAGCCATATATGCTTTATTAGCCTTGTTATAAGTACCAATTTTATTTTGTGGTAAACGAACCAAACGACCTTGTTCAGCCAAAGCTTGCAAGATAGATTGACGAATCCACCATACAGCGTAAGAAATGAACTTAAAACCCTTTGTTTCATCAAAACGTTGTGCTGCTTTAATTAAACCAAGGTTACCCTCATTAATCAAATCACTCAAAGACAAGCCTTGGTGTTGATATTGTTTAGCAACAGAAACTACGAAACGAAGATTGGCTTGAACCAATTCGTCCAAAGCACGTTGGTCGCCCATTTTAATTTGTTGCGCCAATGTAGTTTCCCTTTCAGGATTGATCATCGAAATCTTAGAAATCTCTTGTAAGTACTTTTCAACCGCCTGAGAATCTCTGTTAGTAATCTGTGTAGCAATTTTAAGCTGCCTCATGCAAAGAATTTATTTAAGTATATAACGTAAGAAACACTAAAATAGTATAGTGTTGCCAGTCTGCAAAGGTACTATTTTGAGATCAATTAAGCAAATATTGATTGTTAATGAGTTATTCGCTCAATTGGGGACAAAAATGGCCCATTTTAACCATTTTTTTAAGGTTTATCCCCCCTCAGGATTTATCTTCGTGGCATGATTGATTTCCGATCCGATACCGTAACCAAGCCTACGCCAGGTATGTTGGCATTTATGCAGTCCGCCCCAATAGGTGATGATGTATTTGGTGAAGATCCAAGTATTAATTCTTTAGAGCGTATTACAGCAGCTAAATTTGGCATGGAGGCTGGATTATTCTGTCCAAGTGGTACTATGACTAATCAACTTGCTATTAAAACACATACTCAAGCAGGTGATGAAGTAATATGTGATGAATTATCACATATATATCAGTATGAAGGAGGAGGAATTGCGTTTAATGCAGGATGTTCTGTCAAATTATTGCATGGTGACCGAGGTCGAGTTACAGCTGAGCAAGTTTTGGCTGGTATAAATGCCGAAGATGTGCATAAACCTATTTCTAGACTAGTTAGTTTAGAAAATACAAGCAATAGAGGTGGAGGCGCATGTTATCATTTTGATGATTTTAAAGCAATTAAAAAAGTAACTGATACGCATAACCTAGCCCTGCATTTGGATGGTGCTAGAATATTTAATGCAATTGTCCGAAACAACGAAGCAGCTATTGAATATGGGAACATATTCGATTCTATTTCAATATGTTTGAGTAAGGGATTAGGTGCACCAGTGGGTAGTGTTTTATTGGGATCTGTGCCTTTCATAAAAAAAGCGCGTCGATGGAGAAAGGTTTTTGGAGGCGGTATGCGTCAAGCTGGTTTTTTAGCTGCTGCTGGAATTTATGCAATGGATCATCATATTGACCGATTAGCCGAGGATCATAAGCATGCTCACATTTTAAGTGAAGCATTAGCACAAAAAGAATTTGTTACATCTATATTGGATGTAGAAACCAATATTGTTATTGCTACAATAAATGGAAAATATACAGCAGCTAGTTTCGTGGCTGCATTAAAAGAAAAAGGAATTTTAGCAATTGCCATGACCCCTACTCAGGTGCGATTTGTATTCCATTTAGATATATCTGAATCAGATTTAGCACAAACAATTGATATTATAAAAGCGTTATAAAATAAAAGCAATCATAAATAATAATAAGAAGAAACATGTTAGAAAGAATTAATCCCACAACGACACAAGCCTGGTTTGTTTTAAAGAAACATCATGAAGAAGAAATGAGTCGTAAGCATATGAGAGATTTATTTGCAGCAGACGAAAAAAGATTCGAAACCTACTCTATCTCAACACCTGAAATTTTATTTGACTATTCAAAAAATATCATCACAGATAAGACAAAACAATTATTAATTCAATTAGCAAATGATTGTTCATTAAAAACTGCTATCGAAGCACAGTTTGCAGGACAAGCAATTAATGAAACAGAAAATCGTGCTGTATTACATACTGCATTAAGAAATTTTTCTGATGCACCTGTTTTAGTAGACGGCGTCAATGTGATGCCAGAGATTAAACGTGTGTTACAACAAATGAAAACTTTTTGTGCTTCTATTCATAGTGGCGAGCACAAGGGTTATACAGGAAAGAAAATAACAACCATTGTAAACATTGGTATTGGTGGAAGTGACCTTGGTCCAGTAATGGTGACAGAGGCTTTAAAACCTTATTGGGTAGAAGGTATTCAAGTACATTTTGTGAGCAATGTAGATGGAACGCATATTGCAGAAACTTTAAAAAAGGTTAATGCGGAAGAAACATTATTCTTGATTGCATCAAAAACATTTACTACACAGGAAACAATGACCAATGCACATACTGCACGTCTTTGGTTCTTACAACATGCTAAAGAAGAATCACATATCGCAACGCATTTTGTTGCATTAAGTACCAACGAAAAAGCAGTAAATGCTTTTGGTATTAGCAGCAAAAATATGTTTGAGTTTTGGGATTGGGTTGGAGGAAGATATTCTTTATGGAGTGCTATTGGATTATCAATAGCTTTAACTATTGGATACGATCATTTTGAAGCATTATTAAAAGGTGCTCACGACGCTGATAAGCATTACAAGGAAACTCCGTTTGATAAAAACATTCCTGTAATAATGGCATTGTTAGGTATTTGGTATACTAATTTCTTTGGATCACAGAGTGAAGCTATTTTACCATATGACCAATATATGCACCGATTTGCTGCCTACTTCCAACAAGGGAATATGGAAAGTAATGGTAAATATATAGACAGAAAAGGAACAGCTGTAAACTATGCAACAGGTCCAGTTATTTGGGGCGAACCAGGTACTAATGGTCAGCATGCATTTTATCAATTAATTCACCAAGGAACTTTAGTAATTCCATGTGATTTTATTGCACCAGCTCAAACACATAATCCATTAGGAGACCATCATGATAAATTATTGAGTAATTATTTTGCTCAAACCGAAGCTTTACTAAATGGTAAAACACAAGTCGAAGTAGTTGCTGAATTAACAGCAGCAAATAAGTCGGCAAAAGAAATTGAATTCTTAGCGCCTTTCAAAGTGTTTGCTGGTAACAAACCAACAAACTCATTCATGGTTAAGAAAATTACTCCAACTACACTTGGTTTCTTAATTGCATGCTATGAACACAAAATTTTCACACAAGGTGTGATTTGGAATATTTTTAGTTTTGACCAATGGGGTGTTGAACTAGGAAAACAATTAGCCAATAAAATTTTACCCGAACTTAGTAATGATGAAACGGTAAAAGGGCATGATAGTTCAACCAACGGTTTAATCAATCAATTTAAAGCTTGGAAAAAAGCATAATGGAGGCAGTTATAAACATACGTCCAATTGAACCATCGGATAATGCAGCACTTGCAAAAGTAATAAGAACTGCATTAGAGGAATTTGGTGCCAATAAACCAGGCACTGTTTACTTTGATGCTTCAACCGATGCTTTATATGAAGTATTCAGAACCCCTGGCTCCTATTATTTTGTGGCAACAATCAACGATGTTTTAGTTGGAGGATGTGGAATATTCCCTACCGAAAATTTACCTGACGGAACTTGCGAATTGGTAAAACTATATTTAAATGCCTCTGCGCGTGGTACTGGCTTAGGCAAACGCTTAATGCAACAGTCTATGCAATGGGCTAAAGAAAATGGATATAATCAAGTGTATCTTGAATCTATGCCCGAACTTTCAAAGGCTGTTTCAATTTATGAGAATGTGGGATTTAAAAGAATTAACCAACCCTTAGGAAACAGCGGACATTGCGGTTGTGATATCTGGATGACGAAACAATTATAGATTTAACCATTCAATACTTGTTTAAGAATATTTATAAAAAAAGCCCAGTCAATTCAACTGGGCTTTTTTTATAAATAGTTTAAATTACCATTTGTCAACCTCTTCATCACTTAAGTTATCTCCTTGACTAGCATGCGTGTCACGCGCTTCCAAAGGCACTTTTTCAGTTATCGTTGATATATCAATTTCAGGCTCATGTTCCGCCTCAACCACTGGCACTACTTGAGCTGCAGGTGTTTCATGATGCGCTGTAATTTCAACTGCACTAGGTGTATTTTGTTCCGCACTTCTTGGTGCAGCAAAAGAACCCTCTCCATCATATTCTGATTCATCATGATTAAATGCATCAAAATCAAAATCAGGCATTAATTCTGTTTTAACATAATCAACAGCTTCTGTAATCGCTTTTAAAAATTTATTGAAATCTTCCTTGTATAAGAAAATCTTATGACGATCATAACCGTTATTATCAAAACGTTTTCTACTCTCCGTAATGGTTAAAAAGTAATCATTAGCACGAGTGGCTCTTACATCAAAGAAATAAGTTCTTCTTTTACCCGCTCGTATTCTTGTACTATAAACGCTTTCTATTTTTTTATCATTCTGCTCAAAATTCCCGTTGTCCATAAAATTCAATTTCAATTATATATCTAAAATATAGAAATTGATTGGAATATAGAAATTTTGAAAATATTTATTTTATTGCTCCTGATGTGTTTGCTGGGTACGATACAACTCAGCATATAAGCCATTTTTAGCTAACAAACTTTCGTGTGTACCCATTTCTGCAATACAACCCTCTTCTAAATAAATGATTAGGTCAAAGTGAAAACCATAGAAAATTCTATGTGTAATGAATATAGATGTCTTACCCTTAATATAGGCGGAAAGGTTACTTAATATGGTCTGTTCGGTTTTTGCATCCACTGCACTCAAGCAATCATCAAAAACATAAACAGATGGTTTCTTAATGATTGATCTAGAAATGGCTACTCTTTGCTTTTGCCCCCCACTTAAGGTAGTACCTCTTTCTCCAATTAAGGTTTCAAATTTGTTAGACAATTGTTGTATTTCATTAAACACATGTGCAGTCTGTGTCGCTTCTATAAGGTCATCCGACTTATTCAATGCATCTATACCAAATTGAATATTGTTTCCAACAGAATCACTGAACAAAAACACATCCTGTTGAACATATCCAATAGCCTTTCTCAAATCTTGCACCGAAACGGTTTTTAAATCATGTCCATCTAATTTTACCACCCCATTGTTTGGATCATACATCCTGGTAATTAACTGTGCTATTGTTGACTTGCCTGATCCTGTTTTACCAAGCACCAACACTTTTTGACCAGCATCAATATGTAAATCAAAATTGGATAACGCTTTTACCCCAGAATGAGGATAAATGAAATTTACATGATCAAAGTGAATATCCCCTTTTATCTCTGCTAACTGAATTGGATTAGCTGTTTTTATAGTTGGTTCAATAGATAAAAATTCATTTAGTCTTTTTTGTGAAGCAGCAGCTCGTTGAATCATACTAGCAGTCCAACCAATAGCACTTACAGGAAATGTAAGCATGTTAATATAAATAACAAACTCAATAATAGTACCCACTTTACTTGGATCTTGATACGCCTGCATGCCACCAAGATAAATGGTAAGTAAAGTACTAAGCCCAATCATTAAGGACATGGTAGGCGTATAAAAGGCTTCTACCCTAGCTAAACCAACAGCATTCTTGCGATATAATTCACTGTTGCGTTTAAAGAAACCTAGCATGGCAGATTCTTGCACAAAGGATTTAATTACTCTAATGCCAGAATAAGATTCCTGTGCATTGGTTGTTAAATCAGAAAGTTGCCCCTGAATTTCTTCACTCTTTTTATTGATAATACTATTAACGATATAAATGGTAATAGCTAGAATGGGCAAAGGGGCTAATACATATAAACTTAAACGAACATCTTTACTGAACATGTTAAACAAACAAAATCCAATTAAAGAAATAAGATTTATCAGATACATTAATGAAGGGCCGGTATACATTCTTACCCTACTTACGTCCTCAGACATTCTATTCATTAAATCGCCAGTACTATGCGTTTTATAAAATTCGGTATCCAATTTTTGATAATGAGCATAAACCTGATTCTTTTGGTCAAACTCAATATGTCGGCTCATGACAATAATGGTTTGGCGCATAAAAAACATGAATACACTTCTTATAATGGCCAAGGCCAAAATAGTAACACTACAAAAGGTAATTAAAGATGCAAAACTGAATTGGTTGTTTGTACTTAAATGGGATATAAATGAAACAATTAAATCATGTTGGTCTTCCGATACAGGTTTACCTCCAGGGAGTTTTGCCTGAACTAAACTAACCACATAACCAGTAATTTGTGGGGCTAAAACGGCTAAGT
>CANFLP010000032.1 GCA_947447835.1 Bacteroidota bacterium | reverse complement strand
TTGCTTTATTAAAGTCATTTGTTGTAATGTAGTTCCATAGTTTGCTTGAAGCTGGATCTTTTGCAACCACATACTTCATAATATCAGCATAGGTAGTAAACTTAGGACTAATTGGACCGCCATGACAATTTGCACTTGCACAATCCTCAGTGATAATACTTTGTACACCTCTAAAATTGATGCTATCGTTAATCTTAGGTGTCAAATCAGCCATAGCAAAAAGGTTGTTACTATAAAATGATGCATAAACTGTACTATCGGCAGCTCCTGTAAAGGATCTGTCTAGGCCCTTAATCACTGCACTATTATCCTCTTTCTTACATTGAATAGAGAAAGTGGTAATTGTTACCCCTAGTAGAAAAAGTGTGATCAGTTTGACCAATGAAACTTTTCTCATAAATAAATTGTTTAACTGTTAAAGAAATTGAACATCTCAAGGAAATCTTGATGATATAGTAAAAAGTAGTTATGATTGCTCTGCTATACGCTTCATATTTCCGAGCACAAAACTAACTTCAGGCTATAGGCTAAATAGTGACATATATTACAATAGCATATGAGAATTGTCATGAAATTGTCATGAAATTGTCATGAAATCGGGTAACTGACTAAACTCATGTTTTTTGATGACCGCCATCATTCTCAGAGAGGGTAGTTAATTCTAATCTTTGTCTTATCAAAATCAAAGAAAAATGAAAAAATTATCTGTTTTATCTCTTATCGTTGTTTTTATTACAACTGCAAGTTTTACATTATTACAAACTAAACCATGGAACGTTCCAGCTGATAAAGCTAAAGCGGCCAATCCAGTGAAAACAAGTGCAGCTTCAATAGCTGAAGGGAAAACATTGTGGAGTACACATTGTGCATCTTGCCATGGAAAAACTGGTTTAGGTGATGGCTCAAAAGCTACTACTTTAGAAACTGCACCTCCAGATTTTAGTAAAGCTGCATTCCAAGGTCAAACTGACGGATCAATATTTTACAAAACTGCAGAAGGAAGAGGAGATATGCCAAGCTTTAAAAAGAAAATCGCCGATCAGGAAGATATCTGGAACTTGGTAAACTTTATGCGTAGTTTAAAGAAGTAATACAATCGCAAATAATAAGCCTCGAGACAATCGGGGCTTATTATTTTTTAATTCTCATTCAATTTATTTTATGAATACAGAAAACAATTTACCAAAGGAAACTAATACGCGCAGAAAGCTGCTTGCGGGATTAGGGGCACTTAGTTTGTTTCCTATTTTAAAATTTGGCTTATTAGCAAAAAAGAAAGACGTAATTAGTTGCGCTCCAGATGCTAAAAATCAAACTATGAAAATGTTGACACAGGATGGCAGACTAGTGGAAGTAGATATGTCCAAAATTAAAGGGACTAAAGAAAAAATATCAAATAAACAATTACAAGATTGGGTTAAAAAAGATTTGTAATTAAAAAAGTATTTTAATGAAAACGAACGAAAATTCAAGAAGGGAATTCTTAGCTACTACATTACTTGCTGGTGCTGCATTAGCGGGCTGTGGCGGAAACCCATTTACTCCTGACGAGGTTACCGATATTAAGCCTTCTGGCGAAATGGTAAAACTTTTATCAGTAGACGGAGAAATTATAGAGGTAGATAAGGCTTTTTTAAAGCCAGTTCCTGAAATGCCACCAGTTGCTAATTCAGAAGCAAGAGTAGGTATTCCAGGGAAGAAATTTGCGATGGTAATTGACTTGTCTAGATGTAAGAGTGTAAAAAAATGTCAAACGGCATGTAATCATATGCACCATATTCATCCAGGACAAAACTGGATTAAAGTGTATCCAATGCAAGAGTCTGAAAAGACAGCGCCTTACTGGCAACCTACAACATGTATGCATTGCGACGAACCACCTTGTGTGAAAGTTTGTCCAGTAGATGCTACTTTTAAAAGAAAAGATGGCATTGTGTTAATTGACAGTGATCGTTGTGTAGGATGTCGTTTTTGCATGGCTGCTTGTCCTTACTCTTCAAGGGTATTTAACTGGGAAGAACCACAAATTGAAAAAGAAATTGCAGAACAACCCTATTCTTGTGAAACAAGTGTTCCACAAAAGAAAGGTACCGTTGGTAAATGTGATTTCTGTCCTGATATGGTTAGAAAAGGTAGCTTACCACATTGTGTTTCAGCATGTCCAAACGGGGTTTTCTTCTTTGGAGATATCCTAGAGGATTCTGTAACAAACGGCGCAGAAACATTCAGATTCAGTGAATTGATTAAGGATAAGTCTGGTTACAGATTAATGGAAGATTTAGGAACTAAACCAAGTGTTTATTACTTACCTCCAGTAAACAGAAACTTCCCTTTTGAGAACAAAGAAGCGTCTGAAGAAAAGAAAGAAAAAGCATAGGCTTTTTTGAACCCCAAAAAATATCGTTAATTAAAAAAATATAACGTGGAAAAGTCAGCAGAAAATAAAATTATAGAAGACCTGTTACCACAGAAATTTGGTAAACAAGGCACTATTTGGGTAATAAGCTTATTGGCCGTTTGTGCTTTAGGTTTCTATGCTTATTGTAGACAATTGTATTATGGATTGGAAGTAACAGCCTTAAGAGATTATGCTTCTTGGGGGATTTATATTTCTAATTTCGTATTCTTTGTGGCAATTAGTTTAGTGGGATCTTTAATCACAGCAGTGTTGCGATTAACCGATGTTCACTGGAGTACGCCATTAACAAGAATTGCTGAAATAATAGCGGTATCTGCAATCTCATTTGCAGGTCTTATTATTATAGTAGACATGGGACGTCCCGATCGTTTTTACAATTTGTTTACCCATGGTCGTTTACAATCACCCATTATTTGGGACGTAATTGTAATTACTACTTATTTATTTATTAGTTTATTATTATTATACTTCCCATTATTACCGGATTTAAAAATCATGATTGGTTTTAAAGAACGCAATGGAAAGTACTTACAAAAGCTATATGAGTTTTTAGGTTCTTTTTGGAAAAATAAACCAGAACAATTTAAAATTACGGACAAGGCAATTAATATTTTGTCTGTAACTATTATTCCTGTTGCGTTTGCAATTCACACGGTAACATCATGGTTATTTGCTACTACTTACCGTCCAGGTTGGGATAGTACAAACTTTGGTGCATACTTTATTTCCGGGGCCTTTTTAGTAGGAGCTGGTGGTGTGTTAATAGCGATGTATGTTTTTAGAACACACTATAAATTAGAAAAGTATATCACAGACGAGCATTTTAATAAAATGGGAAAGATTGTGGTATTACTAGCGCTGGTTTATTTATATTTTAATATTAATGAATTCTTGGTACCTGCATTTAAAATGAAAAAAGCGGAAGAAGAACATTTGATGGGTTTATTTACAGGTGAGTTTTCGCCAATTTTCTGGTTCGCAATTTCTGCCTCTATGTTAGTGCCTATTTTAATTTTAATATTTAAAAAAGGGCGAACACCAAAATGGGCATTCTTTGCTGGTATCTTAGTAGTAGTAGGTTCTTGGTTTAAACGTTTCTTAATTGTAACACCAACCTTATTACACCCATTCTTACCAATGCATGATGTGCCTAAGAACTATATGCATTATTTCCCAACATGGGAAGAGTGGGCTATTGCAGGCGGATCCTTAGCTGGAGCGTTATTAGTAATTACCTTTTTTGCTAGAATATTCCCAATTGTTCCTATTCACGAAACCATAATTGAAACTGATAGCCATGAGAAAGCATAAATTAATTCAATTACTTGTACTTGTCATTGCACTTGTACCAAGTATTTTAATGGCACAGGCCGTTGAAAAAAATAGTTTATCATTAACATTGAAATATTATAATGATAACAATGTAACGCATCATTTGTTAGTTCTTGCTAAGTCAAAAATTGATGGTAAATTTCAAACTGTTCCTAATATACCAGTTGAGTTTTACATTACTTCAGATGCGGATAAAGCAAATTTAATTGGCAAGGGTAAAACAGACGATAGAGGCCAAGCCGTTATAGAAATTCCACCAACTGCAAAAGTGGAATGGTTAAAATCTCCAAACCAAAATTTTGTTGTTGTAGGAGCTGCCACTAAAAAATTTGATGAAGGTCGTGGCGAACTAGCTATTACTAAAGCAAAAATTAAAGTAGATACTGCTGATGGCAGAATTGTTAATGCAAAAGTGGTTGCTTTAGTTGATACAACTTGGACACCAATTGCAGCGGTGGATGTTATCGTGGGCGTTAGACGTTTAGGAGGAATTTTAAACGTGAATGAAACACAAACATATCCAACTGATTCAAGTGGCGGGGTAACAGCGGAATATAAAAGAGATAGCTTGCCAGGTGACCAAAAAGGCAATATCACTTTGGTGGCAAGTGTTGTAGACAATGAAACGTATGGCAACTTAAGCTCAGAATTGGTTGTGCCTTGGGGTACGAAATCGGTTTATATGACCAATTTTGATCACCGTACATTGTTTGCACGTAGAGGATACTCTCCCCTATGGTTGGAAATACTTGCATATTCAATTGTGGTAGCTGTATGGTCTGTAATTATATTTTTACTTGTTCAAATAAAGAATTTAAAGAAGTTGGGTGTTGAGTAGAACAGATGTTTGATGTTTTGATAAGAAAAGGCGCTCACTGAGCGCCTTTTTGATTTACGGGTATGATATATAATAGATAAACCTTAAATTTAGGAATCAAACCCAACGATTATGCCACAAGGACTTCAAACTTATGACTACCTAGTATTTGTATTGTATTTCATAATTATAGCTAGCTATGGATTTTGGATTTACAACCGTAAAAAAACAGCAACAGTAAATACAACCGACTTTTTTTTGGCCGAAGGTCAATTAACCTGGTGGGCAATTGGTGCATCATTGATTGCTTCTAATATTTCTGCAGAACAGTTCATAGGAATGAGTGGTAATGGGTTTAGACTAGGCTTGGCCATATCCGCCTACGAATGGCTAGCAGCGGTGTCATTAGTAGTGGTCGGAGTGTTTTTCATGCCCGTATATTTAAAGAACAAAATTTACACGATGCCTCAGTTTTTAAAGACGAGGTATAACGAAACAGTAGCCATGATCATGGCAATTTTCTGGTTGTTCCTATACATTTTCGTGAACCTAACTTCTATCTTATATCTTGGGTCAATTGCAATAAATAACTTGACTGGCGGGCAGCACTTTCATTTAATTATGATAGGCCTAGCTTTATTTGCTTTGTTTATCACATTGGGAGGAATGAAGGTAATTGGATATACCGACGTGATACAAGTATTGGTGTTAACTGTAGGAGGTTTAATAACTTCTTATATTGCCTTAACGGTAGTGGGTGATACATTTGGATATGGACATAATGCAATCGCAGGATTGAATCATTTAATTAAAGCAGCGCCCGAACATTTTAAAATGATTTTTGATAAGCCAGGTCCAGGTGCAACACAAAAACAAATTGATGATTATTCTAGCTTACCTGGTCTTGCAATGATGGCTGCGGGTATTTGGGTTGCGAATTTAAATTACTGGGGCTGTAATCAATATATTACACAAAGAGCATTGGGTGCAGATTTAAACACTGCTAGGTCTGGTATCTTTTTTGCATCTATTTTAAAATTATTCATGCCATTATTAGTAGTAGTACCGGGTATTGCAGCCTATGTATTACATGAACATGGTCAACTTCAACAACAAATGATGACTGCTGGTGTAGTGAACCAAGACAATGCATATTCAAGTGTAATTGGATTTTTACCGATTGGCTTAAAAGGCTTGTCCATGGCAGCTTTGACAGCAGCCATAGTAGCATCATTAGCTGGCAAGGCAAACAGTATTTCAACTATTTATTCTTTAGACATTTATAAAAAATACGTGAATAAAGAAGCATCTGATAAAAAAACTGTTTCTACAGGACGCATAATGATTATTGTATCCTTAATAATTGCCATCATCATTAACTGGCAGGATACATTAGGTATTGGTGGTAAGGGAGGTTTTGAATTTATCCAAAAATATACGGGTTATATTTCTCCAGCTATATTCCCAGTCTTTTTGCTAGGGTTCTTTTGGAAAAAAACAACCTCAAAGGCTGCTATAAGTGGTATTGTGATAGGTTTGGTTTTAGCAATATTATTTGATAAGTTTTTACCAAGTATGTTGGGTAATGAAACCCTATTGTATACTGCTTTACCAACAGGTCACGGCACTTATGAAATTCCGTATTTGATTCAAATGGGCTGGGTATTTTTCTTTACTACATTATTAATAGTAGTTATTAGTTTGATAGATGTTAAAGGACAAACACATGCTAATTCTTTACAAGAAGACACTACTAAATACAAATTAACGAATGCGCATATTGCTATGATTGTATTCGTATTAGGTGTGGTCGCAGCAATGTATATTCGTTTTTGGTAAATGTAGTTATATGAAAATAAAATATGTAGGGATAGCATTCATTGCAAGCTTTGTTTTGCATCTGCATTCGGTTGCTCAGCAAGCAACATCAAGTACTTTAATTACTAATGTGCAAGTAATAGATGGCACAGGTGCGGCGCAAGTGAAAGCTGCTGTCAGGATAAAGGGAGATCAAATTATACAGGTAGGCAATTTGCATCCTACCAAAGGAGAGCAAATTATAGATGGAAAAGGAATGGTGTTAGCTCCAGGGTTTATAGATGCACACAGTCATCATTTAAGTGATTTACAAAGAAACCCAAGTGGGTTATCAACTTCTAATCAAGGGATTACAACAATTGTTATTGGCCAAGATGGCGAGGGTTATCCAATGGATTCATTAGCAAAAGACATGCACCAAAAGCCAATAGTAGCAAACGTTGCGAGTTATACAGGACACTCTAGTTTAAGAGAAGAAGTGATGGGAGATAAGAATTTATTTAGGCATGCAACACAGGAAGAGGTTGATAAAATGAAAACAATATTAGCAAGTGAATTGAATAAGGGTTCATTAGGAATGTCAACTGGTTTGGAATATGAGCAAGCTTTTTATTCAAGTAGAGATGAAGTATTACAACTAGCGAAAGTTGCAGCGGCTGCACATACAAGATATATAAGTCATATTAGAAGCGAGGATGTAACCATGGCAGACGCATTAGATGAAATTATACAAATAGGAAAGATTACAAAAATGCCGGTTCAGATTTCTCATATTAAGTTGGCAAAAAAATCTGATTGGAATACAGCGTCAAGTATTTTGAATCAATTAGAAAAAGCAAGAGCAGAGGGAGTTCAAATCACAGCTGATATATACCCGTACACTTTTTGGAATTCAACGCTTCGTGTATTATTTCCTGCGCGTGATTATACTAATATGTCTAGTGCGCAATTAGCGGTTACGCAGTTATTTGATCCAACCGAATCTTATATAGTACAATTTGCTCCACATCCAAGTTATGTAGGCAAAACATTGTCTGCAATTGCAATAGAGCGAAAGGAATCCAATGCGCAAACCTTAATAAATTTGGTAGCTATTGCAGCTGATTTTAAAGAAAAAAATCCGGATTATAAAGGAAGTGTCGAAGCTATTGCAGCGAAGTCGATGAATGAAACAGATGTAGCTAAATTTATTGCTTGGCCTTATGCTGTAATTTGTTCGGATGGCAATGCTGGTGGGCATCCTAGAGGATATGGATCATTTACGAGAGTGCTTGGCAAATATGTTAGAGATGAAAAAATTATTAATCTTCCAACAGCTATTCATAAAATGACTGGACAAACAGCGGAATATTTAGGCATAAAAGACAGAGGGCTCATTGCCGTAGGAAAAAAGGCTGACATGGTTTTATTTAATCCATTCACGGTTATAGATAATGCTAGTATCACAAATAGCAAGGCCTTGTCAACAGGTATTGAAATGGTATGGGTAAATGGCGAGTTAATTTATCAAGACCATAAAGCAACCGGTAAACGTCCAGGAGTGCTTATAAAACGCTAAATGCTTTGAGCAGTTTTTAATATCTTTATAAGGATCACATTTATATTATACAAATAATTAAGGTTGAATGAATAATGCAATGAACAGGGCAATTGTGCTAACCAATGGCTTATTAACAAGTTCCGATGCAAAAACCGCGCATGGATTAATTAGAGGTACAGAACGATTTACAATTATAGGCATTGTGGATTGTGTTGAAACTGCAGGAAAGGATGCGGGTGAATTGCTAGACGGAAAAAATCGAAATATTCCGGTTTTTGAAAATTTTGAAACGGCGATTACCCAATTAACGGACATCAATTATTTAGTAATAGGTGTTGCCACTGTTGGTGGTCGTTTACCAGGCAATATGTTGGAAGTGGTTATTAAAGCAATAAATGCTGGCATATCCATTGTAAATGGCTTACATGAATACCTAAATGAAAAACCAGATGTAGTAGCATTGGCTAAATCAAAGGGAGTAACGCTCATAGATGTGCGTAAACCAAAAAACAGAGAAGATTTACATTTTTGGACAGGCGAAATTTATAAAGTAACAGCTCCAATTATTGCAGTAATAGGAATGGACTGTGCAATGGGTAAACGTACAACTGCGAGAATGTTAAAACAATCTTGTGAAGCAAACGGATTAAAAGGACAAATGATTTACACTGGTCAAACAGGATGGTTGCAGGGAGGAAAATTCGGATTTGTATTTGACTCTACCCTGAATGATTTTGTTTCGGGAGAATTGGAAAACGCTATTGTGAGTTGTTGGAAGGAAACGGATGCAGCTATTATATTTTTAGAAGGTCAATCATCATTGCGTAATCCTAGTGGTCCATGTGGCATTGAATTACTCATCTCAGGTAATGCCAAACATGTCGTATTATTATTTGCACCCAAAAGAAAATATTTTGACAACGACGAACATTGGGGAGCCATTCCTCCCGTTGAATCTGAAATTGAAATCATAGAAAAATTAGGATCTAAAGTAATTGCAGTAGCGATAAATACCGAGGATTGTACTATGGAAGAAGCTTATGCATATCAAAAAGAGTATGAGCAAAAGTTAAACATTCCAGTATTACTTCCGATTCAAGAAGGGGTAGATAAACTGATTCCAGTATTGAAGGGATTAATTTCGTAATCAAATTTAGAGATTGGCTAGTTGATAAAATATATTTAAATGAAAATTGTAGCAGTAAGATCCTATTTAAGAAAAATGGCTTTAACTAAGCCATATACCATAGCGTATAATACTTTTTCGGATGTTAGTTTGGCTTTTTTTGAAGTTGAATTAGCCAATGGCATGATTGGGTATGGTTCTGGAAGTCCTGCCGAAGATGTAGTTGGAGAAACATCTGAACAATCTGCGGCTAACTTACAAAGTGAATTTGTACAACAATTAGTTGGCAGAGACATTCGCCATTTTCAACAAATTATTTTTGAAGCCATCCAGCATTTTCCTCACTTGCCTGGAACTCAAGCTGCAATTGACTTAGCATTGCATGATGCATTTGGAAAATTTATTGGCATTTCGGTAGCAGCATTTTACGGCCGTAAAATAAACGCATTGCCTACATCTGTAACTATTGGAATTAAATCGGTTCAGGAGGCATTGGAAGAAGCTGCAGGCTACAAAGCTTTAGGATTTAAAATTTTAAAAGTAAAAACAGGGTTAGATGTAAACGAGGACATTGAAAGAGTATTAAAATTAAAGGAACAATTTGGGAATCATTTTAAAATAAGAGTAGATGCAAATCAAGGATATTCAATTCAAGATTTGAAAAAGTTTATAGATGCTACAAAAGGCAAGGAATTAGAATTAATTGAACAACCTATGCCAGTTGGAACAGAAAGTGAATTATTGTCCTTAAGTTGGGAAGATAGAAAATTATTGGCAGCAGATGAATCTTTAAAGGATCCGCAAGCTGCTTTACAATTAGCTTCGAACGAAAAGCCTTTTGGTATTTACAATATTAAATTAATGAAGTGTGGAGGATTGGTTGGCGCTTTAGGGATTGCTAATATTGCCAATAATGCTGACATTGATTTATTCTGGGGGTGCAATGATGAAAGTATAATTAGCATCACAGCAGCCCTACATATAGCTTACACATGCCCTAATACAAAGTATATCGACTTAGATGGCAGTTTGGATTTGGCAGAAGATTTAGTACGAGGTGGATTTGAAATTGTAGAAGGCGAGATGCATATTAATGATGCACCTGGATTCGGATTCGATTTATTGTAACAAACTAAAATACAATTCCCTTAAACAGTATAATGGAAACACTAAAACCTAAAATTGGATTACGCGCTGCTACTTTCTTAGTTGTAAGCGTCATCATAGGGTCGGGTGTCTTTAAAAAAATTGCGCCTATGGCGCAAGAGTTGGGAAGTCCTTGGTTAATTATAGTATGCTGGGTATTGGCTGGTTTAATAAGCTTAGCAGGGGCTTTGTCTACAGCCGAAATGGTGAGTATGTTTCCCAATTCGGGTGGAGAGTATTTTTATTTTCAAAAAATTTATGGACGCTTTTTTTCTTTCTTATATGGATGGGCAAGTTTTACGGTTATTAAGACTGCTGCCATATCTGCATTAGCCTACATCTTTGCACAATCTTTCAATAGTTTATTTCCATTACCTGAGCTAGGTTCCAATGAAAGCTTTATGGGTATTGCATTGTTTCAAAATTTATCTATTAAACTACTGGCTTCATTATTAATTATTCTATTGACCTTATTAAATTACAGAGGTGTTCAATTTGCAGAAAAATTAAGCAGCTTTCTAACATATTTAATGTTAGTAGGTATTGTTATTTTTATTGTGGTTGGATTTACAACAGGAAAAGGAAGTATACATAATTTGACAAGCCCATCAGTATTAGCTAATCATACAACACCGGAGGGATGGAATTTGATAAAGGCTTTATTTATTGCGAGCTTAGGCGCGTTTTGGGGTTATGAAGGTTGGAATAATATTGCTTACATAGGTGAAGAAGTAAAAAATCCAAAAAGAAATTTACCCTTAGCACTTGGCGTGGGAACGATTATTGTAATTGTCACTTATGTACTACTGAATATATTGTTTGTATATATATTACCCATTGATTATTTTATTGGACTAAATGCAAGTCCTAATACTATTGCTGCTGTTGAAGTTGCAGGTAAGATAAGTGGATCAATAGGCATGACTTTAATTGCAGGATTAATAGTGGTTACAACATTAAACTCTTGTAATAGTAGTATCCTCATGTCAGCTCGAATTTTATATGCGATGGCAAGGGATAAAATGTTTTTCAAAAAAGCAGCATCGGTACATCCGAAATACAATACACCAGATATCGCTTTGTTTATACAGGCTTTTTGGGCCATTGTATTAGTGTTTTCAGGCACTTTTGATCAGCTAACGGATATGCTAGTATTTGCTTCTTTTTTGTTTTATGGAAGTACTGCTTTAGGTGTGATTTTATTAAGGGTCAAGCATCCCGAAATCGAAAGAAAGTATAAAGTAATTGGTTATCCTTTTGTACCTATAATATTTTGTTTGTTTTGTGTGAGTTTATTTGTAAGCACTATTATTAACCAACCCTACGAAGCCATATGGGGATTGAGTTTAATAGCAACTGGACTGCCAGTATATTATTGGCTAAATAAAAACGCCAATTAAATCCATTCAAGTATAATCAAAACCCTACTATTCAATGGTTTTAGCTATTTAGCCAAGTAATGTCCAAAATTGGCGATTCTTCCCAAAGCATCATAGCGTTGACAAGTTTGACACTGCTAAAACTACTTAAGTCTTTTATTTGAATAGGCGCATGCTTAATAATACCATTATGCAACAGTTGAGCTCGGCGCGTGCCTAAAAGCAATGGGTTAGAAGGTGTAATCCAATTTGTTCCATCATAAAATACTAAGTTGGCATAACTAGCATCCTTAATGAATCCGTCTTGTGTAAATATTACTTCGTCAGTGCCTGAAATCGACATCATATTATTAATCCATTGTCGGTCTGAATATTTAAGAGCATATTGATTAGCACCAATATCCTGAATCGAAATGGTTTGGATATTTCTAATACTATAAGGCTCAAATTCAACAAATGAATTACCAGCTAGGTCATAACTAAGTCGACACTTGTAAACCTGATTATGTATAGAAGGCTTATAGGGTTGGTCTGCTATAATAGTAGAAAGCGTAATTTTTTCATTTGCCCCTAAATGCATTAGTGCATGATCTACTCGTTGCTGATGTAGTAAAAGGTTTTCGGCAACCCCATTTTTATATCTTATGGTTTCAAAAAGCGGGTACATATACTTTGTCTATCATTTCTTTATATTCTTTAATTACATCGCTTTGTGCAGTGATACCACCACCACTTCGGTATATATTGTCTGCTTGTAGGAATCTAATTAATACACAGCTATCCAAATTAGCTCCGTCAAAATATCCGGCTATGCCAGTATAATAACCTCTTTTTGATTGCTCTGCTTTAAAAATGATTTCTTTTGTTTTTTGTTTAGGTGCTCCGGATACTGAACCTGCTGGTAATAAGTCAAAAATAATGTCTCCAATAATTTCATTGTAATTTATTGGAAGAGCGCCTTCAATTTCAGAACTTACTTGTCCGAGTATTCCCTCCTGTGTTTTAATTTCTTCATAATAACGATATTTGGTAACACGAACATTATTAGCTACCCTACTTAAATCATTTCTAATTAAATCCACAATGGTGGCATGTTCCGCAATTTCCTTTGCATCATTTAATATTAAATCTTTAGCATTAGGGATACTTGCGTCAATAGTGCCTTTCATAGGGAAAGATGTAATGGTTCCATTATAGATTCGAATAAATGTTTCTGGCGAAAAGGAAACGAATTCATCTTTTAAATAGCAAATGTATTTTGAGCTGGCTTGTTGTGCAATATCTTGTAATGATAAATTGGTTTCAATTTTAGTAGCAGTAGTGAGGTTTACTAAAAAACTATTACCGTATTCAATTTCTTTTTTTACTAGTTCAAATTTTTTCTGATATTCCTCAAAGCTAATAGGTGTCTTGCTTTTAACAGCATTCTCTTGGAACAAAAACGCTTTATTTATATCAGGCATTATATTAGAAAAACCTTGAAAATTAAAAGCAAAGTCATTAATTGACCCAGTCAATTTCCAGCACTTAGGTTTAAGGCATTCAAAATCAATTAAAAAAACAAAAGGAGTTTTTTCTTTTCCCCATTGATTTAATTGTGCTTGAACAGGAAGAGGCATAGATTGATTAATTTAATACAATTGTTTTTCCTTGTTCAGGGTAAAAAAATTGCAATCCTATATTATTCCCATCTGCTATTTGCTTTTTTATATTTTGCTCACAATTGCTACATGGCTTAATATGTGTTATATATATTTTTGTGTTTTTCAAATTACGTCCAGACAAAACATTTAGTCTGTTTAACTCCTGCATCAATAATTTAGGAGTTAGGTGTCCAAATAAGGATTTCTCTGGAACACTATTGTCAAACGAAACTTCGATAAAAATACTTGACAGCTGTTTATTTTTAATTAAGGGTGCAACCGTGATCCATAGTAATCCTAGTTTATTAGATTTCTCAACCGAATCAGCTCCTGTATCACCAAGATATAATAAATAATTTTTATCATTTCTAACAAGGAAGGCACTGCTTTCGTAAGGATTAACATGGCTTAATGAAAAAGTACTAACACTTAGAGTGGTAGCAGGCACTTCAATTTCTTTTTGGGTGTTTAATGATTGATAAGTGTATTTATTTAAAATTGGCTTATCTCCTTCACTACCAAAATTGGCCCAGCTCTTCCAAGTAAAATAGTGATTCTTTAAAACATCAATCACCGAAGGAAATGCATAGATAGGTTTAGGCAAATCATTAGGGGAGTTTAGTATGAGGCCTGCTAAATGGTCTAAATGACCATGTGATATAAAATAGGCTTTGATATTTTTTCTCTGAATTTCTTCGGCACTTGTTTTTAGAAAATCGCCAGTATTAGCTATTTTTTGTAATCCAGCACTAATGGTACCAGCATCTAAACAAATATAATTATCAGTCCCATTGGCGGCAACTAAATAGGCGGAGAGATTAGATTCATCCAAACCTCCTTTAATACCTAAAGGGATTACTTTAAATCCTTGCTTTGCATTTTGAGCATTGGTCGTAATGGATAAAATGCAAAATAATAAACCTATAAAATATGTTCTTTTCATTTGAATAGTTAAGCGTCATAAAATTAATCGATTTATCTTTACAATACCATGATACGTTTTATAAATAGGCTATTCCTTGCGGTGTTGATACTATTAAATATAAGTGCAAAAGCACAGTCCATAGCCAGTCCTGTATTTGTCGGACATCCGGACAGAATTAAAACGCTGGACAGTCTAATTGAGCATGCAGGTAGCTGGGCACTTAAAAAAGGAGATTATGCGACTGCTTATACTGCCGCTTTAAAGGAGGGAACAAAACAAGATTCCTTATTAACCCTTGTTGCCATTCATTTTTTTAGCCATTTGGCATATGGGAATCATGCACCAAATTTACAATATGAAGGTGTGCGCTTTAAAATGAATGCATACAATGTGCCCGAATTAGTGAACCAATATGCAACGCAAAAAACATTGGCACAATTGGCTACCTATTTTTCAAATAGTTCAAAGGAAGTTGCGACCATTCTTAAAACTTTAAAAGTTTACCAGGATTCGAGTAGAAAGATGAATGCTAAAATTGATTTGCTCATAAAGGCAGCAAGTGATTATAGATGGTTAAATGCAATAAAGCAGGAAAACAGAATCATTTTAGTGAATATACCTTCTGCTCAATTAAGGACCTTTGATCATAATAAGATGGTATTAAGCATGCGTGTGATTCTAGGGAAATTAGCAACACCTACTAATACACTTTCCTCTCCTGTAGATAAAATTACTATTAACCCTTATTGGATGGTGCCAAAGAGTATTGCCACTAAAGAGATGCTTCCTAAAATACTTAAAGACAAAAACTATTTTGAAGACAATCATTTGCAAGTATTAAATGCTAATTACAAAGTAGTTGCACCAAATAAAATTGATTGGGAAGTATATTCAGAAGATAATTTTCCATTTACAATAAGACAAGGAACTGGCTGTGATAATTCATTAGGTTTATTAAAGGTTGAATTTGACAGTCCTTTTGGAATTTATTTGCATGATACTCCTGAGAAGGCATTGTTTGGCAATATTAATAGATTTTATAGTCATGGTTGTATGCGCATGGAGAAGCCTATTGATATGGGTAAGTGGTTATTGCAAAATAATGCGAAGGCCATTGACACCATTGATTTTAATAAATGTTATAAAGACCCATCCCCTAAGTCAATACCAGTAACACTTTCAACACAAATCATTGTATGGTACAGTTTGGTAGACTTTGATAACAATGGCAATTTGAAATTTTATAAAAATATTTACGAAAAATAATTATTTTTAAGCATACATTATTTTAACAACTAGTTATGGCAAATCAATTATATACCTGTTTATGGTTTAATGGACAAACAGCGGAAGCTGCTGAATTTTATTGTTCTTTATTTGAACAATCTAAAATAGTAGCGAAAAATCCAATTATTGCAAAGTTTGAAATAGCAGGCACTACTATTAAGTTATTAAATGGCGGCGCACTATTTACTAAGAACCCATCTATCTCCTTCTTCGTAAAATGCGAAACAAAGGAAGAAATTGAAAAAATGTGGCATGCATTATTAGATGGAGGTAAAGCAATGATGGCATTAGATAAATATCCATGGAGTGAACAATATGGATGGGTTGAGGATAAATTTGGAATGACTTGGCAATTGTTCTTGGCGAAATTAGCACCAGGCGAACAAAAGGTAATTCCAAGTATACTATTTACAAATGAGGTATACGGAAGAGGCGAAGAAGCAATACGTTTTTATAGTAGTGTTTTTGCAGACAGTAAAATAATGTTAACCGAAGTATACGGTGAAGGAGAACCACAACCTGCAGGCAAATTAAAATTTGGCAGCTTTGAATTAAACAAAGCACAGTTTGCAGCGATGGATGGTCCAGGTAATCACAACTTTCAATTTAATGAAGGAATATCTATTGTTGTTGAGTGTGAGGATCAAAACGAAGTTGACTACTATTGGGAAAAGTTAAGCGAAGGAGGTTATGAAGGACAATGTGGTTGGTTAAAAGACAAATTTGGAGTTTCATGGCAAATTGTACCTGTTGTATTAAACGAATTAATGAGGAATCCGACAACTGCCGAAAAAGCTAGAAATGCTTTTATGAAGATGAAAAAATTTATCATCAAGGATTTATATTAATACTTTGTATGCTGGTGTTCAGCCTGTTGTGGTGTATTTAGCTACTTATCATTGACTTTAACATATTCCGGGGCATCCTTGTCGTACCTTTGCATGTCCTACACTATGAAAAAGCAGTTTCTATTATTATTTATTTTATCCGTTTTTGCTGTACCCTCGTATAGCAATAAATTGCTAGTACCCACAAGCGGTTTAGAAGAAAAAGTTGCGTACCTATCTGAAAAATTAAATATTAATAATGAAGCATTTAGACTAGCTATAAAAGGGTATGAAAAATTAAAAGGGTTAGGAAGAATTAATAATTTACGCTACTTAACCATTGCTGATTTTAGTAAGCCAAGTAGTGAAGAGCGATTGTATGTTGTAGACATGATGCTAGAACAGGTGGTGATTCGAACCTTGGTAGCACATGGTAAAAATTCGGGTACGCTATTTGCAAATATGTTCTCCAATAAAAATGCATCCCATCAATCAAGTCTAGGATTTTATATAACAGGCAATCCTTATAAAGGGAAGCACGGAAACGCGCTTGAGTTAAATGGAGTGGAAGAAGGCATTAATGACCAAGCAAAAAATAGGGCTATTGTAATACATGGTGCTGATTATGTTAGCACCAATTTTATAAAACAACAGGGTTATATTGGAAGAAGCCAGGGATGCCCTGCAGTGCCTAACAATAAAGTAGCTACTATTATTGAAGCAATACAGGGCGCCTCTTGTATGTTTATATATGCACCTAATAAAGACTATTTACAAAAGTCT
>CANFLP010000031.1 GCA_947447835.1 Bacteroidota bacterium | reverse complement strand
TTCGATGTCCACACATTGTAAGGTAGGATTTGCAGGCGTTTCTAAATGTATTAGTTTGGTATTTGGATTTGCTTGTAAAGTAGCTATTAATAAAGCTTCGTCATGTATATCAATCAGTAAAACATTTACCCCTGCTTCATGTAATACCTTTTGCATCAACTCTTGCGATCCGCCATACAATGAGTAATGAGATATTAAGGTATCACCTGCGCTTAGGTTGCTAAAAAATAAAGTGGTCATTGCTGCTTGTCCACTTGAGTGTAACAATGCTTTTACTTGCAATGGTTCTCCTTGTTCATTTTTTAATCCATGTGCTTCTAATGCTTCAATAGTTTGTTCTGCAGCTGTAAAAGTTGGATTACCCCATCTTGTGTACAGTCTGGTTTTATCATCACCTTTAAATCTGTCCATACCTTCTTCGGCCGATCCAAAGGTGAAAGTAGAAGTTGCATAAATAGGAGTAGTATGTGAAAAATTATCGTTTTCATGACTAGCAGTATGTAAGGTTACAGTGCTAATTCCTTTAAATGTTTTCTTTCCCATAGTTGTCCAATTTATTTTGTTAAATATAATCTTTAATAATTAGTATGCCCATTTAACCCAAGCGGCGCCCCAAGTGAATCCTCCTCCAAATGCTGCTAATATTAAGTTGTCCCCCTTTTTTAATTGCGACTCCCACTCCCATAAACACAATGGAATAGTAGCAGCAGTGGTGTTACCATATTTTTGAATATTAATCATCACTTTCTCCTTAGGTATTCCTGCTCTGTTGGCAGTAGCGTCAATAATTCTCAGGTTGGCTTGGTGTGGCACTAACCAAGTAATATCATCGCCTGTTAAATTATGTTTTTCTAATAAATCGGCAGTAACGTCGGCCATGCCTTTCACAGCAAATTTAAATACAGGTTGCCCGTCCTGGAATGCATAGTGTTCTTTCGCCATTACAGTTTCCACTGTTGCTGGTTTTAAACTTCCGCCTGCTTTAATATGTAAATAATCACGACCACTTCCATCACTTTTTAAAATAGCATCTTGGAATCCATTTTCGTCTCCACTTGGTTCCAATAAAACTGCTCCTGCGCCATCACCAAATATGATGCAGGTAGCACGGTCGGTATAGTCAATAATAGAACTCATTTTATCTACACCTACTACGATCACTTTTTTATAACGTCCGCTTTCAATAAATGTAGCCCCTGTATGCAAAGCAAATAAAAATCCACTACATGCAGCACCTAGGTCAAATCCAAATGCATTTTTTGCGCCAATCTTATCTCCAATAATATTTGCCGTAGCAGGGAACACCATGTCTGGAGTTACCGTGGCGCAAATAATACAATCAATATCCATTGGATCTAAGTTCTTTTTACGTAGTATTTCTTCAATTGCTTTAACCGCCATATCCGAGCTTGCTTTTCCTGGTTCTCTTAATATTCTTCTTTCGGAAATTCCAGTTCTTGTGCGGATCCATTCATCATTGGTATCCACCATTTTTTCAAGGTCAAAATTGGTCAATTTGGTCTCTGGAACATATCCTCCAACCGAGGTAATTGCAGCTTTTACTGTTTGTGGCATGGGCTCTTTATTATTTTGGCTTACAAATATCTTATTTTTTAGCTAAGAATAGCCCCAAAAGGCCATTTTTCGTGTCTTATGCGTTAATTTTGAAGCCTATATGATCGCATTTTTAAGAGGCAATTTTGTGCAAGTTACCCCAGCTAAACTATTAGTGGATGTGGGGGGTGTTGGGTATGAAGTAAATATTAGCTTACATACCTATGAATCTATTTCAAAAAAGGATGCTGGACAGCTTCATACCTATTTACATATTACCGAAAATTCGCAAGTACTTTTTGGTTTTCATGAATTACAGGAGAAAGAGTTATTCCTGCATTTAATTAGTGTTTCTGGCGTAGGAGCTAGCACTGCACGTATGATGTTGTCAGGCATGCAGCCAGATGAAATTATTCGTGCAATAGTTCAAGGTGATGCAAGACAGTTAGAGGCGATTAAAGGGATAGGGAAAAAATCTGCAGAAAGATTAGTACTTGAACTAAAAGATAAGCTTTCTAAAATAAGCATGAACAATAATCCATTAGGTGGATTTGCTGTTGCTCAAGTGAATCCTCATCAGGATGCAATACAGGCATTAATTGCTTTAGGTATTCAAAAAGCTATAGCTGAAAAAGCAGTTGATAAAACAATTAAATCTGATGGTGCTGATTTAAGTTTGGAAGCGCTTATTAAAACGGCACTTAAGAATTGTTAATTACCAATCCTACTTCATTGAAAAAACATCAAGCATTTATTTACACGCTTTTATTACTCCTTACACAAGGGGTTATAAGTGCGCAGGTAAATAATAACTTGAAACTGGCTGTTAAAGATACAGCAGGAAAAAAGACCGCTGATACTGCTAAAAAAATAAATGGTAGAGATTCAGTGCATTATGCAATTAAAGATAAACGTGGTGATTTTTTATCACAACCAAGTAACAATCCATTTGATTTAAGAGATTCAAGTTTAGTAAAAAGAAATGTGGAGTATGATCCAATTACTAAGCAGTATTTTATTAGAGAGTTTATTAATGGCAGGTTGGTTAAAGTTCCCGCCACTTTAAGCTTTGATGATTTTTGGAAATTAAAATCTGATAAAGACGAAAAAGCGTATTTCTCACAACGTGCTAATTCATTGGGCGTGTTGAATCGTAAGATGGGTCGCCCTAAGGTAAAAGTGTACGATAGTTATTTTGACAGGTTGTTTGGTAAAACAGGATCTGATTTAAAATTAGATTTCAAACCTGTTGGTGAAATTAATATCAAGGCAGGTTATCAGGGTCAGACTGTAATGAATCCTACCTTACCAGAGCGTGCGCGTTCCAATGGTGGTTTTGATTTTGATGCGAGCACTAATTTTAGCATGAATGCAAGCATTGGTGACAAACTTAAATTCCCAGTTAATTTTAATACCTTATCTAATTTAGGGTTTGACAATCAAATCAAATTAAATTATAAGGGTAAAAAAGATGAGGTTATAAAAAGCATTGAGGCTGGTAACATCAATTATGTTTCAAGAAGTGCTTTAATTCCTAGTACACAAAATTTATTTGGTATTAAAACACAGTTGCAGTTTGGAAGATTATTTGTGACAGCTGCGATTGCGAATCAAAAGTCTCAAAGACAATCCATGAATTTGCAGGGTGGGGCTTCTACTCAAAAGTTTCAGAAGCGTTTGGATGATTACGAGGAAAACAGACACTTTTTATTATCACAATATTTTAGAGGAAATTATAACAAAGCAATGTCGTCTCTGCCTTTGATTAACTCTCAGGTACAAGTTAAACGTATTGAGGTTTGGGTGACGAATAGGAATGGCCAAACTACCAATGCTAGAGATGTGGTGGGCTTAGCTGATTTAGGGGAGCCGCATCCACATAATAATAGATGGCAGGGATCTGCGAATCCTTATTCTGATAATAGTGCGAATAATATGTACTCCACTTTAACGAGTAATCCAAGTGCAAGAAATCCATCGGGCATTTCATCTATTCTATCTTCTGAAGGAATGAGGTCTTCTGAAGACTATGAACGCACATTTGCCAGAAAATTAACAGAGAACGAATATTTCTTCAATCCACAAATTGGTTTTCTTTCTTTAAATATACCTCTACAAGCCGACGAAGTATTGGGCGTTGCTTTCCAGTACACTTATAACGGCAAAGTTTTTCAAGTGGGTGAATTCTCGGACAATATTGCATTAAATCCAAACAATGGTGTGCAACAAATCATGTTCTTGAAATTGTTAAAAGCAACTACACAAAGAACTGACTTGCCTATTTGGGATTTGATGATGAAAAACGTGTACTCTTTGGATTTATTTGGATCTATCCAGCAACAAGACTTTCAATTGAACGTTTTATATGATGCGCCTAGTGCTGGATTAAAAAGATATTTACCTGTTACCAATGCTGCAGTAGATGGTCAATCATTGATAAAAATTTTACAATTAGACCGTTTAAATAACCATAACGATCCGCAACCCGATGGTATGTTTGACTATGTGGAAGGGTATACCGTATTATCTAAAATGGGAAGGATTGTATTTCCATTACTAGAGCCTTTTGGAGATGATTTAAAAAACATTGCATTCAAAGGGTTGGATAGCAGTGTTACTAGTAAATATGTTTTTCCTCAACTTTATCGTAATATTAAATCCGAAGCACAAACCTATACCAACTTAGATCGCTTTGTTATGGAAGGCCAGGTAAAAGGAAGTAGCGGTGGTGCTGAAATTAGTTTGAATGCTTTTAACGTACCTCCAGGTTCGGTAAGTGTTAGAGCAGGTGGACAAATATTAAAAGAAGGTATTGATTATATAGTGGACTATGGTTCGGGTACAGTGCGTATTATTAATCCAGGTATTTTAGGTTCCAATATTCCAGTAAATGTTTCTTTTGAAAATAATTTAGGATTCGGTTTTCAGGAAAGAGGCTTTAGAGCTTTACGTTTGGATTATATGGCCAGTAAGAATTTCAATTTTGGATTTTCTACCGAAAGACTAAGTGAGCGTCCATTCTTTACAAAAACAAATTTTGGTTCTGATCCAATTAAGAATGCCATGTATGGTTTTGATTTTAATTATAAATCAGAATTGCCAAGTGTTACAAGATTATTGAATCGTTTGCCTTTTTATAAAACAAAAGCTAAGTCTTACATTACTGCAAACGGAGAAGCTGCATTTTTAACACCAGGACATGCGCAACAAATTGGCAAGGGTGGAAGTGGTGTTGTTTATTTAGATGATTTTGAAGCAACACGTACCGATATTGATTTACGTTTTCCATTTACTGCGTGGTCATTAGCGTCAACGCCAATGGATAGATTTAGAGAGGGTGCTTTGTCTGATAATTTAGATTATAATAAAAACCGTGCAAGATTAGCTTGGTATACTATTGAGCCCACCTTGCAGGATCGTAATAGTCCAAATAATCCAATGAGTGGAAACGCTGCTATAATCAGTGATCCAAGAGTTAGACAGGTATTTACAAATGAATTGTTCCCTAATAAGACTACCAATATTACGGATGTGCAATTGCCCACCTTTGACTTAACCTATTATCCAAAAGACAGAGGGCCGTACAACTATAATTACAAAGACTTAGACGGAACTGGTAAACATAAAAATCCTACAGACAAGTGGGGTGGTATTATGCGTGCCTTAGATCAAACCGATTTTGAAACCAGCATTATTGAATACGTAGAATTTTGGGTACAAGATCCGTTTATTAAATCACCTGCCACTAAAGGTAAACTGGTGTTGAATCTTGGTAATGTTAGTGAGGACATTTTAAGAGACGGTCGTCGCTTTTATGAGAACGGTATGCCTACACCAACTATCCCTGCACAAATCGATAGTTCAGTATGGGGTAAGGTTCCTGTGAATCCAATTCAGGTAACGAATGCATTTAGTAATAATTCAGAAGACAGAAAATTTCAGGACGTTGGTTTGGATGGGATGAATGACGAGGAAGAAAGAGTTAAACGTGCCGATGTAATAAGTCAAATTAGCAATCCGGTAGTAGCGCAACAATTTTCAAAAGATCCTTCTGCCGATAACTATGTTTGGTATAGAGACAATCAATACACAGCTGACGCTGGTATTTTAAGTAGATACAAGTATTATAATAACCCACAAGGCAACTCTGCTGTTGCTGGGTCTAGTCAGTTTAGTAGTGCGTCTACTATGTTGCCAGACAATGAGGACTTAAACAGAGATAATACTTTAAATGAAACAGAAGCCTATTTTGAATATGAGATTCCTTTACAGAAAAATGGAATGGGCGTAGGCGCTACTAAATATGTAACGGATGCTAAAACAGTAAACGTAACATTAGCGGATGGAACTAAAAGTATTGAAAATTGGTATTTATTTAGAGTGCCTGTAAAATCTTATTCCGATTCGGTGGGAGGTATTAAAGATTTTAAATCGATTCGTTTTTTAAGAATGTATTTAACTGGATTTGAAGATTCCGTTACACTGCGTTTTGCTAAATTTAGTTTAGTGCGAAACCAATGGAGACAATACATGTACGAGGTGGATAGCACGGGTAACTATACACCATTAGCTTCTACTAGCAATTCTACTGTAAACACATTAGCAGTTAGCATTGAAGAGAATGGAAGTAGAACTCCAGTAAACTATGTAATTCCTCCCGGCATTGAACGTGTGCAATTGTTAAGTAATAACGGTGTGAACTTATTACAAAATGAGCAGGCCTTAAGTGTGCAGATTCATAATTTAGAAAAAGGCAAATCGGCAAGAGGTGTGTTCAAAACCATGAATGTAGATATTCGCAAGTACGGTAAGTTGTCTTTGTTTATGCATGCTGAGAATAAAAACAATCTTGCACAAACCGAAAATGGGGTAATTACCGCAGTTATTAGAATGGGTCAGGATTTTCAAAATAACTATTATGAAATTCGTGTTCCATTAACTACTACGCCACAAAAAATTTATTCGAGTGCCGAAGCAAATTTGGTTTGGCCATTACAAAACGAATTGAACCTGAGTTTGATTGATTTAGTGAATTTAAAATTGGAAAGAGATAAACAGCACTATTCATATACATCTAAGTTTTCACAAAATCAAGCTACTACTAATCAACGATACTCAGTAATGGGTAATCCAAACTTGGGCGAGATAAGAGGTATTATGATTGCATTTGAAAACACTTCCAATCAACAACAAATGGATGCGGAGGTATGGGTGAATGAATTAAGATTATCTGATTTAGATGAACGTGGTTCATGGGCGGCGATAGGCAGAATGGATTTAGTCATGGCCGACTTAGGTACGCTTGCGGTATCGGTAAATAATAGAACAGCTGGCTTTGGCACCATTGAACAAAACATGAATCAAAGAGCTAAGACAGGACTTACACAATTAGACATCGCTACTAATATTGATGCGGGTAAATTATTACCTAAACAAACGCGACTTTCTTTACCAGTATTTGCTAGTATTAATAAGTCTATTGAAACGCCTTTGTATGATCCTTTTGATAAAGATATTTTGTATCAAGACAAGATGAATGCATTAACAGGGCCGAAAAAAGATTCTGTGCGTAATGCATCTGCCGATCAAACCACAATAAAGACTTTAAACTTTACCAATGTCAGATTCCTTCCTGGTAAAAAGCCAACCTTATTAAGTATAAGTAATTTAGATTTCAGTTATTCATATTCTCAATTAATTCAAACAAGTCCTTTGATTGAAGAGAATAAAATGGTAAAACAAAGAGGAGCAATTGGGTATACTTATAATCATAATGCAAAATCTATCGAGCCATTTAAGAAAGCATTAAAAAATGCTTCTCCTTGGTTAGGCTGGGTTAAGGATATTAATTTTAATCCAAGTCCTAGTTTAATAAGTTTTAGAACCTCATTGGATAGACAGTATGGAGAGTTTACGCCAAGGGTGGTAAGTTCATACGATGGCACCACCGATAAGGTAGAAACCACGTATAACAAGTATTTTACCATGGTGAGGTTGTTTAATATGCGTTGGCCTTTGACAAGATCATTGAATATGGATTTTAACGCGACCATGAATTCTAGGATTGATGAACCAGATGGCCCTATAAATACGCAAGCTAAAAGAGACTCTATCAACAGAATGCTTTTTGGAGGGGGACGTAATACATTGTACAACCAAAGAGTAACTATGCGTTATGACCTGCCAACTAGTAAATTGCCAATTACCAATTGGATTATGTCTAGTTATAATTTTTCAACGAATTACAATTGGATTGGGGCAAGTAGGTTAGCACAAAACTTGGGTAATACCATTGAGAATACTTTGTCACAACAAATTACTGCGCAGTTTAATTTTGCTGCTTTGTATAAAAAATCCAAATATATTAATGCAGCTATCACCAATGGATACAATAGTGGGAAACAAGTAATGACCAATCCTCTGTCGGCTAAAATATTAATGACAAAAACTGAAGCTTTAGCTGGTAAAGTGGGTAAGGCAAGAGATAGTGCTTATAAGGTGTGGAAAGAAGCTAAACGTCAGGAACGTATTGCGCAAAGAGTACTTAAAGCAAATCAACCTATTAATGTGCCTGAGTCTATTAAATCTGTAACAAGATTCTTGACTATGTTGCAAACAGCTAATGTAGATTATGCTGAAAACTTTAATAGCAGACTTCCTGGTTTTATGTCAGGTGTTCAATTCTTAGACAAAACGTTTACCGGCTTATCGCCTAATATCGATTACATGTTTGGTCGTCAACCCGATACGGCTTGGTTAAATACGCAAGAGAAAAAAGGAAATCTAACTAGGGATCCTGCATTTAATATGGTGTTTAGACAAACCTTTGATCAGAAATTAACTGCTCGTGTTTTATTGGAACCTATTAAGTCGTTCATAATAGATGTGCACGTAAATAAAACTTTCTCTAAAGAATATTCTGAATTATTTAAGGATACGAGCTATGCATTAAATGGAATTAAAACACACGCCAATCCTTTATCAGCTGGTGGATTTAATATCAGTTATATGGCTTTAAATACTTTCTTTGATAATCATGATCCTAATGTGATTTCATTGCAGTTCAAAGCCTTCCAAAATTATCGTTCTATTATTTCTAAACGCTTAGGTGGGAATAATGTGGACTCTACTGGCTATGCCTTAGGTTATGGAAGATATGCGCAGGATGTATTAATTCCAGCCTTTATTGCTGCATACACTGGGCAAGATCCTAAGAAGGTTAATTTGTTAAACGAAAACAATAATTCTATTCGTTCTAATCCATTCTCTGGTATGTTGCCAAAACCAAACTGGACTATTATGTATAGTGGTCTTTCTAAAATTCCGGCATTGAAAGAGTATTTCACAAATATTACTTTGACCAATGGATATAACAGTAGCTTGGCCATGAATAGCTTTACAAGTTCACTGGATTTTACCATGGACCCAATCAACAAATACCACACTGCAGGCTTTATGCTTAATGGCAATTTTGTCCCTTATTTCTTGGTGCCTAACGTTACTATTAGTGAGCGAATGGAACCATTAATTGGTATTAATGTTACTACAGTGAATCAATGGTCTTTGCGTTTTGAATATAAAAAGAGCAGGATGCTTTCATTAAGCTTAGTGGATTATCAATTAAGTGAAAACAATAGTAAGGAGTGGGTGATTGGTACAAGCTGGCGTAAAAAAGGATTAAAACTTCCTTTTAATATTCCTGGTTTAAATAACAACAAATTAAACAACGACCTAACATTCCGTTTTGATATGTCCATGCGTGACGTGTACAATAGTAATAGCAGATTAGATCAAACCAATGCATACGGTACTGGTGGTCAAAAAGAAATTACATTACAGCCTTCAATAGACTATGTATTAAATAGTAAGATTAATCTGAAATTCTTCTTTGATCAAAGAAGGGCTACACCATACATATCTTCATCTCCCCCAATTGTAAATACAAGGGCAGGGGTGAATGTTAGAATTGCATTATAGTTTTTAGAATTGCTTTGTAGTTACCCATTTTAGCATCACTTTCCAGGTTACTTTTTTACCATACAAAATAATACCTGTGCGATAAATTTTACCACTTAGCCAAGTTGTAAATAAGAAGCCTGCAATTAAAATGACCATGCTTAATCCAAGTTCCCAATAAGTAACAGCACTTGGAACACCATAAGCTATCCTAGCCATCATTACCATTGGTGAGCTAAATGGAATCATACTGGCCCAAAATGCCAATGGTGTATTTGGATTTTGAGTAACCATATTGGTAATTAAATAAGAGAATATAATTGGCATGGTAATAGGGAACATTAAGCTTTGTGCATCTTGTGGATCCTCGTTCACGACACTTCCTACAGCAGCAAACAATGCAGAATAAAATAAATACCCTCCTAGAAAGTAAAAAGCAAAACAACCTAAAATTAATGGCCAGTTTGCAGTTTGAATGGTATGCTGCATTTGATAAATTCTAGTAGCCGATTCACTTGCTTGCATCATGCCAGCGCCCATTTGACCGTTGCTTTGTTGTAAGCTTGCTACTTGATGTTGAAGATCAGCTGGTAACATTCCCATGGCAACACTTGACAAGGTCATAATCAGCACTATCCACATAATAAATTGAGTTAAGCCTACTGCTCCAATGCCAATAATTTTTCCCATCATTAATTCAAATGGCTTTACACTACTAATTATTACTTCTGCAATTCTATTGGTTTTCTCTTCCATTACGCCACGCATTACCATGGAACCATATATAAACAAGGTGATATAAATTAAAAATCCACTCGCGTATCCAATACCCATTGCTAGGCCGGCATTACTTTCCTTGGTAGAACTTCCCTTGTCCTCATATGCCTTTAGTTCTGCAAACTGAGACGCTTTATGAATAGAGTCCAAAGTGCTTTGTTGAATGCCAGATTCCTGTAACATTTTGTCTTCAATAGCGCCATTGATTTTATCGGTAATACTATTTTGTAACATAAGTCCCATTGACTTTTTAGACCTTAATATATAGTCAGTCTTTTTTACGCCATCAAATTTTGGAATAATTAAAATGTCTGTAAACCCTTTTTTATTATAGTTTATTGTGTCTACCTGTGATGGGAAACTGAATTCAATTTGACTTGTATTTTTTAAAGAATTCTTAATGAATCCATTCGGGTCAATAACTGCAATTTTTCGATGCTCTGTTCCCGTTGCAGACAGGTAGCCAAATCCAAAACCAAATCCTATAATTAATACGGGCATTAAAAAAGTCACAAGTATAAAGCGTTTATTTTTTACCCTTGTTGTATATTCTCTTTGTATAATTAACCAAGTCTTGTTCATATGTAATAGTATTAATGCGTTGTAATTTTGTTATTGAAATAGCTAATTATTGATTTTGAAATGCCCTAGTGCTTGCATGAGTACCTTCTACCAACTTAATGAAAATGTCATTTAAAGAGGGGAGTAGTTCGTTGTATGCAACAATATTTACTTTGTCATTGATAAGCTGTGTAAGCACTTGATTGGTGCTATAGCCTTCATTAATTTTCACTAATACCTGATCTTCCTCTCTTCTAACAACATTATAAATAGCGTTGTCCTGTATACTTTCGCTCTGTGCGGTTTGTACAGCAAATATATTTTCTTTGAATTGTTGCTTAATATCTTTCACTGTGCCATCTAAAATCTTCTTCCCTAAGTTTACCAATACAATATGATCACAAATTTCTTCCACCTGCTCCATACGATGTGTACTAAATATAATAGTAGCCCCATTTTTAGCTAATCCATAAATTTCATCCTTAATAAGGTTGGCATTTAATGGGTCTAAGCCACTAAAGGGCTCGTCTAATATGATTAATTTAGGTTCGTGTAAAACAGTGATCACAAATTGTAGTTTCTGGCTCATTCCCTTACTCAAATCTTCGACCTTCTTATTCCACCAGCTTTCCATCTCCAATTTTTTGAACCAATACTTTATTTTTTCAGTAGCATCTGCTTTGGATAATCCTTTCAATTGAGCCAAGTATAATGCCTGCTCACCAATCTTCATTTTCTTATACATGCCTCTTTCCTCTGGCATATATCCAATTTTAGAGATGTCCTCTAAGGGATTAAATGGCTTACCGTCCAATATAATTTCACCTCCATCTGGGTAAAATATTCCTGTAATCATTCTTAGTAAGGTGGTTTTACCCGCTCCATTAGGGCCTAATAGACCAAAAATGCTTCCTTTTTGAATGTCAAAACTAATATCGTCTACCGCTTTTTGGGTCGCGTAGTGCTTAACTAAATGCTTTAAACTTAATAAGGGTTCCATAAATGACTATTTATAAATCAAATATATAAGTAATTCCAATGTCTTTAAGCCTCAATTATACAATGGTTAATTTACAGGAATGGCGTTTTAAAAAAAGGATAATAGGCTATATTCGTCTAAATATTTAGCATATGATCTCGAAAAAGTGGGGCGTTTCAGTCCTATTATTGACCGCATTAATAGCCTTTAGTAGCTGGGGATTTTTAGTGCATCGCACCATCAATCAGTTGGCAATTTACAGTCTACCTGCTCCATTACAATCTTATTTTCATGCCGATATGGGGTACTTGGTGGAGAATGCACCAAGGCCAGATATTAGAAGAAATACCGATAGAACAGAGGATACGAAGCACTTTATCGACCTTGAAAAGTTTGGTCCTAATGCAGCAAATGAGATGCCTTTGGATTGGGCGAGCGCGGTAAAAAAATATACCGAGGATAGTTTAAAAAAGTATGGTTGGGGACCCTATAATGCGATGATGCAAATGGAGCATTTAACCAATGCATTTAAGTCAAAAAACAAGGATAGCATCCTTTTTTATGCTGCCGATTTAGGCCATTATCTAGGTGATTTGCACGTGCCTTTGCACACCACAGCTAACTATGATGGCCAGCTAACTGGTCAAAAAGGGCTTCATGGTTTATGGGAATCTTTTATCCCTGAGCTTAGAATTAACCAATATGACCTGTACAATAAGCATAAGGCTACTTATCTTAAAAATCCTGCCGAAGCACTATGGAAAGATATCCGACATGCCAATGCTTTACTGCCTGAAATGTTTGCAAAGGAAACTGCTTTAACTGGAAAATTCACTCCTGATACCAAATACAAGACGCAAATGCGTTATGGTAAGGAGTCTAAAATGTACACCAAGGAATTTGCCGAAGCCTATGCTTTGGAACTTGGCCCAACCATTAATGGACAGCTTATTGCCTCTGCAAATATGATCTCTGACTTTTGGTATACAGCATGGGTAAATGCAGGCAAGCCAGACTTAGGAACCACAAGAGGGCTTTCACAAGAGCTTGAAGCTGAATTAAAATCATACCAATCTAACGAATTGATTAAGAATGATTTATTGCTTTCAAAAAAAGTTAAATCTCAAGACTAACTGCATATTAATTTCAAGTTAGTCGATAATAAAAATGGGCTATTCACTTTGTCGTGGATAGCCCATTTTTATTATTTATATATACAGCTTACTTGGTATTTTCAAGTGGTATTAGTGTTAGTCTGCTGGGCGAGTTATTTTAACTTATCTGCTATAACCTGTGCTAGTTTTTGGCCATCCATCGCTGCACTTACAATACCGCCTGCATAGCCTGCACCTTCGCCACAAGGGTATAGGTTTTTAATTTGTGGGTGTTGAAAGCTATCTGCATCTCTTGGTATCCGAACTGGTGAGGAAGTTCTACTTTCCGTGGCCACAACTATGGCGTCATTAGTATAATATCCCTTCATCTTTTTCCCAAATGCCTTAAAGCCCTCTTGCAAAGTATGGTGTACAAAGTTGGGTAATATCTCGCTTAAGTTAGCCGATTGAAGTCCAGGTAAATAGCTGGCATCAGGTAGGTCTACAGAAGTTTTGTTGGTGCAAAAATCCACAAGTCTTGCTGCCGGAGCAACTTGTTTGCCACCCCCTAATTCAAATGCCTTTTTTTCTACAAACTGCTGAAATTCAAGTAGTAGTAATGGGTCATTTAAATTTATACTTGAATTAGATTTCGCCTTAATTTTTGTTAAATATTCAGCTGCAGTGGCAAGGTCAATTTGAACTACCATGCCGCTATTGGCATAAGGGTTGTCTCTTTTGCTAGGGCTCCAGCCATTCACAACAATCTCGCCAGGTGCTGTCGCAGCTGGGGCAATAATCCCCCCTGGGCACATACAGAAACTAAACACGCCTCGGTCACTTACTTGTTCCACCAGGCTATAAGCTGCTGGGGGCAAATTGGGTCCACGAACAGCACAATGGTATTGGATACTGTCAATAATACTTTGTGGGTGTTCTACCCTTACCCCAAGGGCAAATGGCTTGGCCTCTATCAAAATATCCTTTTCCTTAAGTAGCTTAAATATATCTCGGGCCGAATGTCCAGTAGCAAGAATTAATGCTTCGGTTGGGAATCGGTCCCCGTCTGAGGTAATGGTTTCTTTAATGACTCCTTTTTCTATAACAAAGTCAACTAGCTTTTTTTCAAATAATACCTTTCCGCCACTTTGCGTTATTTGCTCCCTCATGGCGGTAATAATATGAGGCAATTTGTTAGTTCCTATGTGCGGATGTGCTTCGTATAAGATGCGCTCATCTGCGCCAAATTGATAAAAGAGTCTGAGTATTTTTTCGATGCTGCCTCGTTTATTGCTTCGGGTATATAATTTACCGTCGCTATAGGTTCCGGCACCCCCTTCGCCAAAGCAATAATTACTCTCCGGATTTACAATACCTTCTTTATTTAATTTGGCCAAATCCCTTCGGCGGGAACGAACATCCTTACCTCTTTCCAATACAATGGGTCTAAGTCCTAATTGAATGCATTCTAAGGCCGCAAAAAGGCCGGCCGGGCCAGCGCCAATTATAATTACTTCCTTGGCATTTGACGGAAGGGTTGGGAAGCTAATTTGCTCCTCAAATCTGTGACTTGGAGATTCATTTACAAAAGCCAAAATTGTCAGGTTGATCCAAACCTGTTGGCGGCTTCTTGCGTCTATGGATTGCTTGAGGATATGGTAGCCAGAAATGGTGGCTTTATCTTGTCCAATAGCGGATGCTAATATGGAAACTAGGGAGGAAGCATCTGCTGCTTCCTCGGGCTTAACTCGAAGTTGAATGGTCTTTTGCATGGGTTAGGTATTTATCCTAAAAAATTGCGTTATCTATCTAACTAAAATGGAAGGTCGTCTCCTGATTCACCTGGAGGCATGTCAAAATAGTTATTGTCTGTAGGGGCAGTATCACCACCTAAAGAAACAGCTTCCATACGCCATGCGTCTAAATTAGTGATGTAATTGTCTTTACCGTCTTTATTCCATTTAGATCCTTTAATGTTGAATAATACTTTTACAGTATCGCCTAAGTTAAAACGATCAGGCATAGCTGTTCTATCTTGAACACATTGAAACTTCACATAGTTGGTAATAATCTTACCATTTATGTCATCTGATTTTTCAATTACAAATTCTCTTGTTTTAAAGGTCTCTTTTCTTTGTACTGTATCGTATTTGGCAATTAATTTACCGGTTAATTCGTAGCTCATAGTTGTATTTAAGTGTATAAAGGTAGGATTTAATGCTCAAATACAGGGGCTCAAATAGAGAAGCAAATAAGTGTTATTTTTTCGCAAAAAATATTCTTCAAAATATTCTTAAAAAAAAGTGGATAAACTCTCATTTTAGGAGAAATTGCCCTACCTTGAACGCCTGATTAACGGAAAGGGAACAGTGTGAATTGAGTGTTTTTAGGACATGTTAAAAAAACCAAATAAAAAAGTTTTTTTTTCAACAATTGTTTTGAATATTCGCATTCTGATTAACAATTCGGTAATCTAGAAAAAGGGTAGAATTTTCTTATTTCACTATATAAAGGGTTCGAAAGTAAAATGGCTAAAAGTGCAGATTTAATTTGGAGCAATTGTTTAAAGATCATTAAAGATATTGTCGAATGGCAGCACTTTAAAACATGGTTTGAACCAATTCAACCGGTAGACTTGAAGGACAATGTTCTAATGATTCAAGTACCTAGCCAATTCTTCTATGAATATATTGAAGAACATTACGTGAACTTATTAGCGAAAACTTTAAAGCGTGAATTAGGAAAAGAAGCAAGATTAGAGTACCGTATAATGGTTGACAGCGGTAACAACAAAAAAGGATCAATGGATGTGCCAGCTAGTGGCATGAAGACATATAATAACAATGAGATGAATTTCCCATTGGTTATTGATAGCCCAGTAAAGAATCCATTTGTGATTCCAGGGTTAAAGAAAATGCAAATTGATCCGCAATTAAATCACAATTACACATTTGATTCTTTTATAGAGGGTGATTGCAATAGGGTAGCTCGCCGTGCTGGTAAAACAGTGGCAGAAAAACCAGGAGCAAATTCATTTAACCCGTTGGTTATTTACGGTGGTGTAGGTTTAGGTAAAACACATTTGGCGCAAGCAATTGGTAACGACGTAAAACGCGTTCATCCAAACAAAGTGGTTTTATATGTGAGTTCAGAAAAATTCATTAATCAGTTCCAAGATCATAGTCGTAATAACGCAATTAACGATTTTATACATTTTTATCAATTGATAGATGTGTTGATTATTGATGATGTTCAATTCTTTAATCGTGCTGAAAAATCTCAGGATGCATTTTTTGCCATCTTTAACCACTTACACCAAAGTGGAAAGCAGTTGGTATTAACTTCTGATAAAGCACCTAAGGATTTAGAAGGTTTACAAGAAAGATTATTAAGTCGTTTCAGATGGGGTTTGAGTGCCGATATTCAAGTACCAGACTATGAAACACGTATTGAGATATTAGAAAAGAAGATGAAGGCAGATGGCTTAGAAATGCCTAAGGAAGTTGTGAAGTATGTTGCTTATAATATCAATACTAATGTTAGAGAATTAGAAGGTGCGTTAATATCATTATTAGCACAGTCTTCTTTGAATAAGAAAGAGATTGATGTTGAATTAGCGAAGAAAGTGTTACGCAACTTTGTGAAAACAAGTAGCAAGGAAATTACTATTGACGCAATTCAGAAAATGGTTTGCGAGTTCTTCGAAGTACCTTATGACAAGCTATTACAAAAAACACGTAAGCGTGAGATTGTACAAGCACGTCAAATTACGATGTACTTAGCAAAGGCATTCACTAAAAACTCTTTAAAGACAATAGGAGAGCATTTCGGCGGACGTGATCACACTACAGTTATTCACTCTTGTCAAACAGTGAAAGACTTGATGGATACCGATTCTATGTTCAGAGAGAATGTGATGGAGTTGACGCAAAAAGTACAGTTAGCAGCCATGTAATTGGGCTGAGACACTCATAAAATACGCTGATTGCAAATATATTGGTCCGGATTAAACTTTATTTAGTTTATTCCGGACTTTTTTTAGGAATTTAAAGAATCAGTGCTTATTTTTGCACCCCTCGAAAGAGGTTCGGAGGAGAGGTGGATGAGTGGCTGAAATCAGTAGTTTGCTAAACTGCCGTA
>CANFLP010000030.1 GCA_947447835.1 Bacteroidota bacterium | reverse complement strand
GTGGAAGAGTTTAAGTTAAAGCAAATGTGGAAGAGCCCTAATGGAACAATCCGTAACATTTTAGATGGTACTGTATTCCGTGAGCCAATTGTTTGTAACAATGTTCCTCGTTTAGTACCTAACTGGACTGCACCAATTTGTATTGGTCGTCATGCATTCGGTGATCAATACCGTGCAACTGACTTTGTAACAAAAGGGAAAGGTAAATTAACCATCAAGTTTGAAGGTGAGGATGGCAATAACCAAGAGTTTGAAGTGTTTAATTATAAAGGTGATGGCGTTGCAATGGCAATGTACAATACCGATGAAAGTATTTATGGTTTTGCACGTGCTTGTTTTAACCAAGCATTAGCTAAAAAATGGCCATTATACTTATCTACTAAAAACACCATCTTGAAAAAATATGATGGTCGTTTTAAAGACATCTTTGAAGAAGTTTACCAAGGAGAATTTAAAGCTAAGTATGATGCTGCAGGTATTACTTATGAGCACCGTTTAATTGATGATATGGTCGCTAGTGCTTTAAAATGGAATGGTAATTTTGTATGGGCTTGTAAAAACTACGATGGTGATGTACAATCTGATACTGTCGCTCAAGGTTTTGGATCTTTAGGTTTAATGACTTCTACTTTAATTACACCAGATGGTAAAGTAATGGAAGCAGAAGCAGCACACGGAACAGTGACGCGTCACTTCCGCGAGCACCAAAAAGGAAACAGAACTTCTACAAACCCTATTGCATCTATCTTTGCTTGGACTAGAGGTTTAGAATTCAGAGGTCAATTAGATAATAACCAAGAATTAATTCGTTTCTCTAAAGCATTAGAAGATGTTTGTGTGGAAACCGTTGAGTCTGGTATTATGACTAAGGATTTAGCAGTATGTGTTCATGGAAACAAAGTTAAACATGGCGAACACTATGTTTATACCGAAGAGTTCTTGGATGCACTAGATTCAAATCTTCAAAAAAAGCTTGCGTAATAAAACCTCGCAATCTTTTTTTTGAATCTTTTATGATTTTATTTATTTTGACAAATAAATTGGAAAAAAAGCTTGCGTAATAAAACCTCGCAATCTTTTTTTTGAATCTTTTATGATTTTATTTATTTTGACAAATAAATTGGAAAAAAAGCTTGCGTAATAAATCACGACATGTTGAATATAAAAAAGCCACTCAATTGAGTGGCTTTTTTAGTAAGTAACGTTAAAAGTATTTTGTAATACGATGTGATTATTTCTTTTTCATTTCGGCACACTTGCCATCCTTCATACATTCTTTTGTGCATTTATGTTTTGCTTTTGCTTCTTTTTTGCAATCCGCACATTTTGACTTGTCCTTACATTTGCCATCACAATTTGCCATAGCAGAAAGGCTTAATGCTAAGCCTAGGAATAAAATAGATATCTTTTTCATAAATGTTGATTTAGACTACTAATTTACGCTTTTTATTAATATGATTATTTTAACACCTCCAATACTGGTTTCCCAATTGAACCACTCGGCATTTGAATCCCTAGTAAAGTAGTAATAGTAGGGGCAATATCCGTCATGTACGTTGGTGTATTGATAGCGCCATGTTTAATGCCGTTGCCCACTAATAAGAAGGGTATATGTGCATCGTAATTGTAAAGAACACCATGACTAGTCCCAGTTGGGAAGCCATCAACCACGCCAGATTTAGTCAATAACATTAAGTCACCACCGCGTTGTGCATTAAATCCGTTTATAATTTTTTCTCTAGCCATTTGAGGCAATGGGGCAATGGCCGCCTTGCGACTTTCAACAACTTGTAAAACCTGTGGTTTTTTCTCTAAATAACTGCTTACTAAATGCACCATGCTCTCATTGCTAATATGCAAGCTGTCCATTAATGAGTGGTTAAAATATATATTGTATTCACCTACAAATGACACTAATTTAGGATTCATATTATTTGCGTTTAAGCAAGTAATGATATCATTCTTAACGGCACCATCGTCGTAATTCTCACCTGGTAAATTGTGTTTTTTTGCATAAGCAGGAATATTAGCCACTGCATGGTCTGCAGTTAAAAATACTGTGTAATTATCTTTTCCTACCTGCTTGTCTAAAAAGCTAAAAAAGTCGGCCAATATTTCATCTAATTTAACATAACCATCTAATGTTTCCCATGAATTAGGTCCAAATGAGTGGCCAATATAATCTGGGGAAGAAAAGCTTACAGCAAGTAAATCGGTAATGCTATCAGCACCCATTTTTTCATTTAATAAGGCTTGTTTAGCAATATCAATCACTAAATTATTTCCTTGAGGAGTACTTGCAATTTTTGAATAATCTTTGCCAATAAAACTACTTAAATCATAAGGCATATGCTTTGCGTCCTTGCCAAATGGAGTAGACTCATAAACATTTTCGTCAGCATCGCAATTATTTTCATACACACTATTTGCTAAACTTAATTTCCAACCAAGGCTGTATAAGCTATCTACATGATGCGCATTATTATAGTTGGTTAACCAAGAAGGAAGCGATGCTGCGTAATAAGTAGAACTAATAAAGTTCCCCGATTTAGTATCATACCAATATGCAGCATCTGCAGCATGGCCAGCTGGGATAATAGCACCTCTGTCCTTTAATGAGACACCAATTACCTTACTCTTAAAATTAGTAGCCAATTTTAATTCATCTCCTATAGTGCTTGTCCAAACATTCACAGGACTCATTTGTCCTGCTGCGTTGTTAGTGGTCCCAACAGCTTGAACCGATGCATCTTCTACACAATATACTTGCTTCATTTTCACATTATCGTACCACATATTACCCGCAATACCATGCAATGCAGGAACAGATCCAGTATAAACACAGGTATGTCCGCAAGCAGTAACAGTAGGTACATATGGGATTATCGTGTTGTCACAAGTAGCGCCTTCGTTTACAAAGTGTAAAAACCCGTTCTTGCTTTTAAAGAAAGGCTTAAATTTATTTACATAGTCCCATCTCATTTGATCTACTACAATACCAACTACTAATTTTGGTTTGGAACTTGCTTTAACCGGTACTACTTGTTTTTGGGCATTTAATTGCAGTACAAGGAAACTAAAGCATAAAAGGGATAAATATCTCATTGTATTTATTTTAATGTATTTACAAGAACTAATTACAATCAGCTCTTGATCCTGCAAATTACGCATATTTATTAGAGCTTAAAAGGCAAAAAATGATTAATTTTGCATTAATAATTAATACTATATGGCAGACATTTTTGAAAGACTGATAAAAAATTATGGTCCAATTGGCCAACATCGTGAAAGAGCGCATGGTTATTTTGCATTTCCAAAGTTAGAAGGGGAAGTGGGCTCTAAAATGAAGTTTAGAGGCAAGGAAATGATTGTATGGAGCTTGAACAACTATTTGGGCTTAGCGAACCATCCAGAAGTGCGCAAGGCAGATGCCGATGCGAGTGCTGAGTTTGGGTTGGCTTTACCAATGGGTGCTAGAATGATGAGTGGAAATAGTGATTTACATGAGCAATTAGAAAAAGAATTGGCTGAATTTGTACATAAGGAAGATTCTATTTTAATGAACTATGGCTATCAAGGCATCATGAGTGCCATTGATGCAATCTGTGGTCGTCATGATGTAGTTGTATATGATGCAGAATGTCATGCATGTATTATTGATGCATTAAGAATGATTCCAGGACATAGATTCGTATTTAAACATAACGATATTGAAGATTGTGATAAGCAATTAGCAAGAGCTAAAGCATTAGCCGATAAACAAGGAGGTGGTATATTGGTAATTACGGAAGGCGTATTTGGTATGGCTGGAGACCAAGGTAAATTGAAAGAAATTGCAGCTTTAAAAAAGAAAGTACCATTCCGTTTATTAGTAGACGATGCACATGGGTTTGGTACCCTAGGAAAAACGGGTGCTGGTGCAGGCGAGGAGCAGGGTTGTCAAGACGAAATTGATTTATACTTTTCTACTTTTGCAAAGAGCATGGCATCAATCGGTGCATTTATGGCAGGGCCAAGAACCATTATAGATTATATCCGTTACAATATTCGTTCACAAATATTTGCAAAGAGTTTACCAATGCCATTTGTGGTAGGCAACTTAAAGCGTTTAGAATTATTAAGATCAACACCTGAATTAAAAGATAGATTGTGGAAGAATGCATTGGCATTACAAAATGGATTAAAAGAAAAAGGTTTTGATATTGGCAAAACGGATTCAGTGGTAACTCCAGTGTATATGAAAGGCGGTGTTGAAGAAGCAACTGCAATGGTCATGGACATTAGAGAGAATTATAAAATCTTCTGTTCGATAGTAGTATATCCTGTAATTCCGAAAGGACATATTATTTATCGTTTAATTCCAACTGCCGAACATACACAGGAAGAAATTGATTACACACTAAAGGCATTTAGTGAGACCAAGGCTAAATTAGATGCAGGTGCGTACAAGGTTGCTGAGATACCTGATATGGCTAACAAATAACAAGCACTATTATTATTCGCACTAAAAAATATCAATAGAAATACAATTAAATCCTCTAAGCAATTAGGGGATTTTTTAATTAAAGTAATCAACTTGATCTTGCTCCTGCTTAAGTACTTCAATGCTAACATTTAATTCAAAACCAATTAGCAGAATCAACGCATTGATATAAACCAATGTCATTACAATTAATACAGTGCCAATTGAACCGTAAATTTTGTTGTAACTACTAAAGTGATTCACCCAGTAGGAGAACCCAAATGTAGTTAGTAACATTAGTATTGTAGACAGTAAGGCACCTGGCGAAGCCAATGGCCATTTTTCTTTTATGTGTGGAGCATATTTATAAATAAATGCATTCCCAAAGAACAATAAAAGAATAATAATAATCCATCTTAAAGTATTCCAGTAAGGCAGGATGGTGCTTTTATTAATATCAAATCCAGCTCTAAGTAATGAAGTAAGTTGGTCCTGTCCAATAAGTACAATTAAGCTTGCAAATACTAATAAAATTAAAATAATAGTCAATCTAATAGCCCTCATTCTTTGGTGTAAAAAGAAGGGTTTGTTTTGCATAATGGACTTGTCAAAGCTGCGTATAATTCCGGTCATTGCATTGGACGCGTAAAATAAGAGCAATAGAAAACCAAATGAGAAAACCCCAACGTGTTGACTTAGTAAGTCATTAATGATATCTAAAATAAACTTGTAAGTACTTGAGTTGGGTGCGATGTCTTTGAAAAGAGAAAGTATTTGTTTTTTTACCTTAAATGTTTTTGGGAAATAAGGGATAATTGAAAACAAAAACAAGAAGCTGGCAGGGAGTGCCATTAGTAAATTAAATGAAATAGCCGACGCACGATCGTATAAACCAAGTGTATTTAATTGCTTGAATAAGAATTTAATGACTTGGTATAAATTAATGTGCTGAAATCCGGGGATATAAATGCCCTTAGCTTTTCTTTTTAAGAAACGCACAAAGGGACCCGATGTAATTCTAATAAAAGAAACCACCTTTTTAAAAATGGGAACAAGTGAGAATGAATTATTGATTTTGTTTCTTTTTTTGGTATTCATCTAATTTCAACTGGTATTCTTTTGCAAATTTACTATGTTCTTGGAAACTAGCGCTAAAATGGTGGTATCCACTAAAATCGGCCTTTGCTACAAAGTAAAGGTAGTCCGTTGTAGGTGCATTTAATACAAGGTCAATGGTTGTTGGACTAGGAGTACAAATGGGTCCAGGGGGCAAGCCTTTTTTACGGTAGGTGTTATAAGGAGAAGGGTTGCTTAAATATTTTTCATAAATGCGTGTTAAAGCAAAGTTTTGCATTGCGTATTTAATCGTAGGGCAGGCTTGTAAGGGCATACTTTTTTTAAGTCGGTTTTGGTAAACACTTGCAATTAGGGTTTTATCCGAATCGTAATTACATTCTTCTTCCACAATAGAAGCTAAAGTATACACTTCGTTTGGCGACATACCAATTTGTTTTGCTTTAGCTGTTCGGTGTTTATTTCCCCAAAATTGTGTCTGTTGATCTTTCATTTTTTGCATCAGCTTTGGCAGCGATGTAGACCAATACATGGTATAAGTATTTGGAATAAACAAGGTTAATAACATAGTAGTGTCGGTTCCGAATGGACTAAGTGAATCATTGCTATTGAAAAATTCAATAGCAGTTGCTGAATCCATTGAAAGGGTGTTGCCCACTAATTTGGCTAATTCGCCTCGCGTTCTAACTTTATTTAAAACAAAATTGACAGTGGCTTGTTGGTTATTTCGCAACATGCGCAAAATAGAAAGTAAACTTGTTTTTCGCTTCACTAAAAATTTGCCTGGCTTAGCCCTTTCTTCAACATTTAATAATTTAGCTAAGACTAAGAAACTAGGTTTATCTAGTATAATTTTTTTAGCAATCAAGGTATCGGCTAAATTGTCTAATCCATTTTTTGTATACTCAAAGCTGGCTTTTTCATTGCTAAAATGAGTGGTCTTAACCAACACATTGTAAGCCTCATAACAAAGCAGTATAATTAGCAGTAATAAAACAATTTTTTTCATAATTCAAAATACAATAAAAATCCCCACCTTGTTGGAGGTGAGGACGAATATTTTTTAAATGCTTATTCCCAAAAGGGAGTAGGCTTATTTTTGAGTTGCTGGAGCTGTAGTTGCTGGAGCTGTTTGTGCAGGCACAGTAGCAGTGTTTGCTGGTGCTTGAACTGGAGCTGCAGTTGGTGCAGTAGCTGAAGTGTTTACTTTATTAATTAAACCTTTACCAGCATCATCGCCGCCAGTAGCAGATTTTAAGAAAAGGGTAGAAGTCATTGCTAAAACAGCAATTACAGCAGCAAAAATCCAAGTGCCTTTTTCAAGCACATCGGTTGTTTGCTTAACACCCATAAAGTTGTTTGACAAACCGCCTACATTCGCATTTAAACCACCACCTTTTGGGTTTTGGATTAATACCATAAAACCTAAACCAGCACAAGCAGCAATCATTAAGATTATAAATAAAGTAATCATTAGTTCTTTTGTTTTAATTGTTCAATTCGAGACGCAAAATAAACGGATTTTTCAGGAAAAATAAAACTTAATTTTGAATAGATGTCTATGGCTTTACGTTTATTACCTTGTTTTTCCCATATTTCGGCCATAGCTTCAGTTATCACATCAGTGGCATTATTTGCTTTTTCGGCTATTATTGCTATCATTTTCTCCTGTTCTTCGCCTATTTCGGTCAAATTAGGGGTATTTTCCTCCTGTTGCTTTAACACCTTTAACCAGGCGGTAAAGCTCCTTAATTGGGTGGTAAATTTGTCCTGAGGAAGCTTAGAAAGGTCAATTTCAATGCCTTGGGCAGCAAAATAGTCCTTCACAATCTGAGGCGTTTCTTTTTCAAACTCTAATTTCTCTTCGACCACCGGTTCTTGAAATTGGGCTAATTGCTCCGAAATAATGGTGTTTAACTTTTCTTCGATAGGTGCCGTAATGATATCTTCTTCCTCATTTGATAGCCAATGATGTAATTGTAAGGCCGACGGGAAATAACTTGTTGCTTTTTGAATTTGCACACCATATTCAAGTGATTGTTCAGCCTCGTATTTTTTAGCTAATAAAAATTGTAGGCTAGGGCTAAAAGCATTGTCTTTTACAAACTGCTCTAATTGGGCAGTTGAAATACTAGCTAAGTTTTCGTAGCCGGTCCACTGGAATAATATTGAATTAATTAAAGAAGGGGTCATGTATATTACCAGTTTGAAAAAATTTGGTTAAAAATATCGTCAGTGATATTGCGAATAATATCATCCATTAATTGTCCCTCGGCTTGATTTAAAGTAAGGTTGGCGGAGAAATCAAAATTACGCGTTACATCAAATTCTTGTTCTTTGTTTTCTAAAGTCTTTTTTAATAAGACATGTACGGTTACTGTTAAACGGTTAGTACTAGCCTGTTGTGCACTTACACCCACCGTTTGAGTAGGGTCGTAATTAGTGATGGTTGCAAATATTTGATAATGCGCATCATCGCTATTGGTACGGGTTAATTTTGTTTGCCCTATAATTTTTTGTTGCAATTTATCCGTTAACAAAGGAGCTAATTGTGGATTTACATACCTAGCTCTATTTTCAATGAAACCAATTTTTACTGTTTTAATATTGTCAGGAATCACTGCATCTCTAAAACTATAAATGCCACAACTAGTTAACAGTAATAATGCTAAGGCAATGCTACTAATAGCTAAAGCAGTTTTATGAAATTTGTTGTATAATAAATTATTCTTCAATGTCGTATTCTTTAATTTTTCTGTAAAGGGTTCTTTCGCTAATGCCTAAGTCGGTTGAAGCGTCTTTTCTGCGACCACGATGCTTTTTCAAGGCCTTTAAAATTAGTTCTTTTTCTTTATCCATAATGTTCAAAGACTCATCTACTTCATAATGCCCTTGTGAATCGTTGTCAATGATTAAAGGCTGGTTAGAGGAAAGATGAACCGGTTGTAAGTTTTGGTTACTACTTACTTGAGCAGAAATACTAGGATTGTGAAGGCTAGCTGGTTGGATGTCCTCTTTTAATTCATTCATCATGGACTCTCTATTAAAATTACCTGTTTGTCCTGCAATGGAAGGATTTTGTAAAATCTCAAAGAACATTTTCTTTAATTCGTTCACATCCTTTTTCATGTCAAAGAAAAGCTTGTACAATATTTCTCTTTCATTTGCAAACTCGCCAACAGGCGTTCCAGTTACCATAGGCATATTATGCTTGGAAGCCTGTGGTAAAAATCCTGTTAAAATTTGTGCATTGATATGATCGGTTTTGCTAAGCACAGAAATTTGCTCAGCAATATTTTTTAATTCGCGCACATTACCAGGCCAAGTATAAGTAGAAAGAAGGGCACGTGCTTCTTCGTCTAAGAAAATAGGTTTGGTTTTATATTTTTCTGCAAAGTCTACTACAAATTTTCTGAATAATAATGGAATGTCTTCCTTACGATCTCTTAAACTTGGAACGCGAATGGGCACCGTATTTAAACGATAGTAAAGGTCTTCTCTAAATCTTCCTTTTTGAGTGAACTCCATTAGTTCACGGTTGGTTGCAGCAATTACACGCACATCGGTTTTTTGAACCTTGGAAGAACCCACTCTAATAAATTCACCAGTCTCTAACACACGCAATAAACGCGCCTGTGTACCTAAAGGCATTTCGCCAATCTCATCTAAAAATATCGTTCCTCCATTTACCGTTTCAAAATACCCTTTACGGCTATCTACGGCACCTGTGAAAGAGCCTTTTTCATGACCAAATAATTCGGAGTCAATTGTGCCTTCGGGAATTGCACCACAGTTAACAGCAATAAAAGGATTGTGTTTTCTTGCAGATAAGCTATGAATAATTTGAGAGAATACTTCCTTACCCACACCAGACTCACCAACAATTAATACTGTTAAATCCGTTGCAGCAACCTGCTCGGCAGTATTCAATGCATGATTCAACGAAGGCGTATTGCCAATAATGCTGAATCGGTTTTTTAATGATTGTAAATCCATAGTATTCTTTATTTAATCAACATTATTTACTTACAGTACCTAGTAAAGTACCTTTTGTAAAATCTTTTACCAACACGTTAACATAATCGCCTTTTTTAAAGCCATGATCTCCTTTAGGAAATACAATTACTTTATTTTGACTATTACGTCCCATCCATTCATCGGCACTTTTTTTACTGTTGCCTTCAATTAATATTTCAAATGTTTTACCAACATCTTTTTTATTACTTTCATTGGATAATACCCATTGTACATCTACAATTTCTTGTAATCTTCTTTTCTTTACTTCCTCTGGTATATCGTCTTGATATCTTTTAGCAGCAAGGGTTCCAGGACGCTCCGAATAAAAATACATATAGCTGTAATCGTAATTCGCTTCCTTCATAATGCTTATTGTATCCTGATAATCCTCCTCGGTTTCTGTACAAAAACCTGCAATGATATCGGCAGAGATACTACACTCGGGCATAATTTCTTTAATGCGTGCTACTTTAGATAAATACCATTCTCTAGTATAAGTACGGTTCATTAATTGTAACATTCTTGTGCTACCACTTTGAACAGGTAAGTGAATGTATTTGCAAATATTTGGGTACTTAGCCATTGTAAATAATACTTCGTCTGTTATATCCTTAGGATGCGATGTACTAAAACGAACTCTTAAGCTAGGACCAATTTGTGCAACACTTTCTAATAGCTGTGCAAAAGTTACTGATACATTTGTTTCAGGATTGTTCCAATAATAGCTGTCTACGTTTTGTCCTAATAAAGTAATTTCTTTATATCCTTTATCAAATAAATCTCTACATTCTGCTACAATACTAAATGCATCTCTACTTCGTTCACGACCTCTTGTAAAAGGCACTACACAAAAACTACACATATTATTACAACCACGCATAATGGATACAAATCCACTAATGCCATTGCTATCTAATCTAACTGGGGCAATGTCACCATAGGTTTCGTCTCTACTTAAAATAACATTCACAGCCTTTTGACCAGTGCCTGCTTCTGCAATTAAATCGGGCAGGGTGCGATATGCATCTGGACCAACAACTATATCCACTAATTTCTCTTCCTCTAATAATTGTGATTTTAAACGCTCGGCCATGCAACCTAAAATGCCCACTAACAAACCTGGTTTAATATGCTTTAGCTTTCTAAATTCAGTCAAACGTTTACGAACGGTTTGTTCTGCTTTTTCACGCACCGAACAAGTATTAACCAATATTAAATCGGCTTCTTCTGCTTGACGTGTGCTTCCATAACCATTGTTTTCTAAAATAGAGGCTACTACTTCACTGTCTGCAAAATTCATTGCACAACCATAGCTCTCTACATAAAAGAACTTATTAAAGTGCTTTTTAGGGGAGGTTGAATCAAATGCTTCTCCTTGTCTAGCTTCATCGTGAGCCTTGGTATCGTTCGCGTATAATTCCATGAAATCGAAGTACTTTTTGTTGAGTCTGCAAATTTAGTTAAAAAATAATTGAATGTGTCAACTTGTCATATAAACAACGCTAATTATTTGATAATGAGAATGTTAATATAACCGAATATATATCATAAATATTTTTATATATTATTAACAATCAAGGCCTTACAATAGTTAGTATATTTGGTAAAATCATTTGAAGATGAAGAAATGGCTTGTATTGGTTTTGCTAATTTTGATGGTGAAAATGTCATTCGCCCAGGACTTGGTGGTGGCTAAATTAAGATCGGAAACATCCCGAAGCATCAAAAAGGATATGGATACAAGTTATTGGAATTGGAAGACGGGTGGATTGTATAATTTTAACTTATCACAAAGTTCATTGAGTAACTGGGCAGCAGGGGGTGATAATTTTAATATGGCCTTAACTAGTTACTTTAATTATTTCGCATATTATCAACAACCAAGACAAAGCTGGGACAATAATATTGATGTCAATTTGGGCTATATGCAGTCTACAAGTTTGGGTGGTAGAAAAAATGATGATAGGATAGACGTCTTGAGTAAGTATGGATATAAAATTGATTCTGGAGGACAAGTGTATTTGTCTGGTTTATTTAATTTTCGTTCACAGGTTTTTGATGGCTATAGTTTTAGCGGTACTAAGGCTATTTTTACTTCAAGTTTATTATCGCCTGCTTATATTATTTTATCTGCCGGGGTAGACTACAAACCTAATAATACTTTATCCATATTCTTTTCTCCACTAACATCCAGAACAACATTGGTACTTAATTCCATTTTATCTGCTCAAGGCAAGTATGGTGTGGATACTGGCAAGCATGTAAACAGAGAAACGGGTTTGTTTATTACAGTTAACTATAGTAATACCATTGCGCCAAATATAACCTACAAGGGTAGGGCCGATTTATTCTCTAACTATTATCAAAAACCAGAGAATGTGAACTTGTATATGACCAACTTATTTACATTTAAAATTCACAGAAATTTTTCAGCTACATATAGTTTGGATATCATGTATGATGATAAGATTCGCATTTTTGGGCCTAATAAAACTTCGCCAGGATTACAGTTAAAGAGTATTATTGGTATAGGTTATGTAAAACCATTACAAGTAAAAAAGGTGGTCTCTAAACCTAAGCTTATTGCTGGAGCAGATGGTGTAATGCCCAACACTAATAAATAAAATATCCTTATAAATATTTAGGACGCCTATTTGCTTAAAGCTTTTAGTGTGTGCTTAATTTTGTTGGCCTTATGTGTTAGGTCTTGATAGTCACTACTAATAATAGTTACGTGTCCCATTTTGCGACCAGGCTTGGTTTGTTTTTTACCATATAAGTGAACAAAAACATTATCCATTTTAAGTACATCTTCCAATCCATCATACACAACATCTCCAGTATATCCTTCGGCTCCAATAATATTTACAATGGCAGAAGGTAGTATCGCATCAGGATTACCTAATGGGTAGTTTAATAAAATTCTCAATAGCATATCGTATTGACTGCTATAGTTGGCTTCAATGGTATGATGACCACTATTATGCACTCTTGGTGCAGCTTCGTTCACCCAAACATCACCTTGATCATCAATAAATAATTCAATCGCAAATAAGCCAGGGCTCTTTAATCCATTTACTACTTTACGTGCAATAGCCTCGGCTTTCCACAACTGCTTTTCTTCTAATTTAGCTGGGCTTAATTGATAGTCTAATAAATTATAAACAGGATCAAAAATCATTTCGGCCGGAGGATAAATAATAGTTTTACCATTTGTATCCATTGCCACAATAAGCGCAATCTCCTTACTTATTTTAATCTTTTTTTCTAAAACAGAAGGAGCATTAAATCCAAGTTCTATTTCTTTTTCGGAATTGATTACTTGAACACCTTTTCCATCATAACCACCCTCGCCTAATTTATGAACAGCAGGTAAAAAATCAACATAGTTTAGTAAATCAGCGCTGCTTTGGGTTATATGAAAAGCAGAGGTTGGGATTTCGTTATCTGCATAAAATTGTTTTTGAAGAATCTTGTTCTTAATAATTCTAATGGCAGCAGGGGTAGGGTAAACTTTAACGCCTTCTTTTTCTAATTGCTCTAAGGCATCAACATTTACGGATTCAATCTCAATAGTTAAAGCGTCTAATTGCTTGCCAAAATTGTATACAGCGTCATAATCATTAATATTTCCTTTTACAAAATGATGGCATAAATGTGCTGCAGGACATTCGCTATCATTTTCCAAAACATAAGTAGTTACATCGTAGTTGGCAGCTGCTTGTAATAACATCCTGCCTAGTTGACCACCACCTAATATGCCTACTTTCATAAGTTCCTATTTATTTTGTCAAAGATAAGGCGAAAAGCGACTAAATTTGTGTTGAACAATCCAAAGAATATGCAAGCTCCTGTAATTATCTCCGTTAAAGACTTGGTTAAATCCTATGGCGATTTTGTTGCAGTAAAGGGAATTAGTTTTGAGGTATATGAAGGCGAAATATTTGGATTATTAGGTCCTAATGGAGCAGGTAAGTCCACTACCTTGGAAATTATTGAAACCCTTAGGCAAAAGACGAGTGGAGAAGTAATAGTGGATGGGCTTAACTTGGATCAATCACCCGAAGAAATTAAAAAGATAATTGGTGTACAATTACAAACATCAGGATTTTATCCCAACTTGAATTTAACCGAATTGATTCATTTGTTTATAGGCTTATATCAAAGTGATGTGGATCCGACCCATCTTTTGAAGAAAGTAAATTTAGAAGATAAAGCAAAGGCAAAATATAAGGAAATGAGTGGAGGACAGAAGCAAAGGTTTTCCATTGCAACTACGCTTATTAATAAACCCAAAATAATATTTTTAGACGAGCCTACTACTGGATTAGATCCGCAAGCGCGACGCAATTTGTGGGATTTGATAAAAGAAATTAGAGATAACGGTACGACAGTTATTATTACAACGCATTATATGGACGAGGCCGAAATTTTATGTGACAGAGTCGCTATTGTGGATAGCGGAAATATCATAGCCATTAATACACCTAATGCATTGATTGATGAATTAGTAGAGACGGGTTTTGAAAAAGAGAAAGAAGTTAAAAAAGCTAATTTAGAAGATGTGTTTATTAATTTGACTGGCAAAGCATGGAGAGAAGATTAATACCTATAAGAATACAAATAATAATTAAAAATAAATAAAAATATGACACAGGATCCACGTTATCCAATTGGGAAATACCAAGCAATGCCATTTAGTGAAGAAACAAAAAACAAATGGATTCAAGATTTAAGGATTGCTCCATCGGATTTAGAGCATATCATTTTAAATTTAGATAAGGCACAATTAGATACACCCTACCGCGAAGGGGGCTGGACTGTAAACCAAGTAGTACATCATTTAGCGGATAGTCATATGAATGCGTTTACGCGTTTTAAATTGGCATTGACCGAAGAAGTTCCAACAATCAAAACCTATGACGAAAATGCTTGGTCATTAACAGCCGATGTATTGGAGACACCACTTAATTATTCAATTACTTTATTACATGCTTTACACGAAAGATGGGCAAATTTATTATCAAGCTTAACAGAGGAACAATGGCAAAGAAAATTGTTTCATCCAGTTAGAAATGCTGAGGTGAGTGTGTGGGATTTATTTACCATTTATGCATGGCATGGCAAGCATCATATTGCACATATTAAAGCATTGAGAGATCAAAAAGGATGGTAAGAAAATAGAAATTCCATCTTGATTATATTCGAATAAATTAAAGCTTCTCTTAGAAATAAGAGGAGCTTTTTTAATGCCTAAGGCATACGCCTCAAATATGCCTATTATTATTAGAATTGAGTATTCTTAGATTGCTTTCTTCTACTTTTAAATATCATGACTCCAAAAATCATCTTATTTAGAATGAAGTATACAGTATACTTTCTAATAGTTTTATTTTCTTTTTGTCATACAAAAGGACAAAGTCAAGCTATTACTCCTTTCGCGTTTAATAATGGTGGAGGAAGTTCCGCAACCATGGAGTGGAGTATGAATGAGTCTGTTTCTATTGCCAATTTTATTAATGCAGGGTACAGTTTAAATACAGGGGTATTGCAACCATTAACCACAATTGTTACCGGAGTTGATGAATTAGGATCTTCGGTATTTGGCAATCAAATAGCAATTGGCCCTAATCCTACAAGTAATATACTTCATATAAAGTCTAGGTTGAATCAAATGGGTAGTTTAAGTATTCAATTGTTAGATGCAAAACTAATGGTACTTCAAACCTTAGAATCAGGTGCAATATATTATAACTACGAAAAGGATATTGCTATGCAAATGTATCCAGACGGATATTTTTATGTACGTGTTTATTTTATTCCAATGAGCGGGGTTGCTAAGACAGGCATTTACAAAATTATAAAACTTTCCAAATAAGCTTTACAGTATACAATCTTTCTAATTAATTATTATGAAATCAATACAAATGAAAAAAATGAATCAAGGATTTAAGCTGAGTATATTAATGTTGTTTTTCCTAACTACATTTATTACAAACTATGCTCAAACTGGTTTAAATTTTCAGGGGGTGGCACGTAGTAACAATAATGTGATTATTGCATCTCAGCCAATTAGTTTGCGCTTAAGTATTTTACAAGGTAGTGCTACTGGCAATGCGGAGTATATAGAAATTAAAACAGTTACAACCAATGCACAAGGACTTTTTACAGTAGTGATTGGTGAAGCGGGTGCCACAAGTACTGTTGGAAATTTCGCAAATATTAATTGGAAAAATACGCCTTTGTTTTTAAAAATAGAGATGGATCCTGCAGCAGGCAATAATTTTATAACTATGGGCACCACACAGTTTCAATATGTGGCCTACGCTCAATATGCAAATAGTGTCGACGCAGAAAATATATCAGGCATTGTGCCCGTAGCTCGGGGGGGCACGGGTAACAATAGCCTGAATAGTTTAAAGACGACATTAGCTATAGATAAAATAAACAACACAGCAGATGCCGACAAACCTATTAGTACTTTAACTCAAAATGCTTTGGTAAGTAAACTTAATACAGTAGATACCATTACATTGTCTAATAGAATAGATTTAAAAGCAAATACGAATAGTGTAAATACTTCGCTTGTCTTAAAAGAAGACTTGTCAAATAAATCTACAGATGTAAATTTAGGAGGGTCTTTAGCTAGTGATACTTTATACCCAACTCAAAAAGCGGTAAAAGCATATGTTGCAGCGAGCACTGTCATTGCAGACGGTGCAATCACCACTACTCAATTAGCCGACCTTGCTATTACAAATGCTAAAATTGCTTCAGGAATTAGTAAGTCTAAAGTTGGATTAGGGAATGTAGAAAATACTGCGTTAAGTGCATGGCCTGGTAGCGATAGTATTAAGAATGTCGGAACGATAATATCAGGTGAATGGAAAGGAGATGTTATCTCCATTAATAAAGGAGGTACGGGAGGAACTAATTCTGCTGAAGCCAGAAGAAATTTAGGAGTAGAAATTGGCGTTCATGTTCAAGCGCCATTAACGCCTGACTATGATTATTTAACGCCAACAGGTAGTGCAATTCATTTGACAAATTTTCCAACTTTAAATCAAAGCACTACTGGTAATGCAGCATCAGCAACATTAGCAGAAAGAGCAAACATTTCGACTAATATTGATGCTATAAGCAATTCCACATTAACTTCTTTGCCAACTTTAGCAGAAGTAGGAATCATTACTACAGGAACTTGGAGTGGATCGGTTATAGAAATAGAAAAAGGAGGAACGGGCTCAACTAATGCATCTAATGCTAGAATTAATCTTGGCTTAGTGATTGGCACGGATGTACAAGCTCCATTAGTGGCTGGTATCGATTATTTAGCACCAACTGGCAGCGCGAATGGGCTAACAGATTTTCCTATTTTGAATCAAAATACTACAGGTAATGCAGCTACTGCAAATAATGTTACAGGCATTGTGGCCATTGAAAATGGTGGAACCAATTCATTTGCTATTCCAACAGCTGGTGGAATAGGATTTGGGAATGGAATAGCACATGCTTATACTAGTGCCGGTATAAATGGACAAGTATTAAGTTCCAATGGTGTTGGTGATCCAACATGGGTGACACCTAATACAATAAGTGTCCCATATACAGGAGCTACGAGTGCTGTTGATTTAGGAGCATTTGACTTAAAAGTAAATAATTTAACAATTGGGGTAGGCGCGGGCAATAGGACTTCAAATACTGTATTAGGTGCATACGCACTGAATTCAAATACAACTGGTGAG
>CANFLP010000029.1 GCA_947447835.1 Bacteroidota bacterium | reverse complement strand
GGCGGGGTAATTATGCCATCTGCAAGTAGGGTTGTGGCGCCAAGTATAGTAATAATTGCAAGACTTTTACTATACCTTTTAACTAGTGCAAATAAAGAAAACACACCTCCTTCTCCATGATTGTCGGCTCTAAGTGTTAGCCAGATATATTTAACAGTCGTTTGAAAAAAGAGCGTCCAGAATATTAAACAAACACCGCCAAAAACTAAAATTTCGTCAATTTTTCTATCTCCTACAACTGCACTTAATACATACAATGGACTCGTTCCAATGTCTCCGTATATAATTCCTAATGCAACTAGTAATGTAGCAACTGTAACTTTGTTGCTGACCGAATGATTATTATCCATCAAAATTATTTAGGATACAAAGTTTGACTATTAAGCATCACTAAATAATAAATAAAGACTACACAGTATAAAGATTTTATAAAGAATTAAATAAATCTATAGCCAACGCCACTTTCTGTAATGATATGCTCAGGCTTAATTGGATTATGTTCTATTTTCTTTCTTAATGTTCCAACAAACACACGTAAGTATTGAGTATCAGATTGAAAACCCACACCCCATATTTCTTTTAATATAAATTGGTGTGTTAAAACTCTACCTGCATTTTTTGCAAACAAAACAAGTAGTTTGTATTCTGTAGCAGTAAGCTTTACATTTTCATTATGCTTTGTTACTACTCTCGCAAGTAAATCAACTTGTAAATCATTAAAAACAAGTACTGTTTTATTGTCTTCTATTTTATTTCGATTTAAACAGGCCCTGATTCTTGCCATTAATTCATTGGTTCTAAATGGTTTTGTTACATAATCGCTAGCGCCATTATCTAGGGCCTTGACTATTTCCTCCTCATTATCAAGAACTGATATTATAATGATGGATTGGTTATACCAATTTTTTAATTCAACTAACAAGTCTTGTCCACTCATATCAGGCAACCCTATATCTAATAAAATTAAATCTGGTGGGTGATTAGCTGCTAACTGCAAGCCCATAGTAGCTGTCTCTGCTTGCCTTACTTTATAACCATGACTCTCTAAGTTAATTTCAAGCAACTTTCTTATTTGGGGTTCATCGTCTATGATTAATATTTCTTCCTTATTCATTGTTAATGTTTTTAATGTACGAAAGGGCTACTGGCAAATTAATTGTAAACCTTGCTCCTTGACCCTCTTTTGATTTGAGTAAAATAGTGCCACTATGGGCTTCCACAAAACCTTTCGCAATTGACAAACCTAATCCGGATCCTCCAGTTTTGTGGTGTGGTAGCCTATAAAACATTTTAAAAACCTTGGGCAATTCTGATTCAGGAAATCCAGGACCGTTATCAATTACCTCAATTTCACAAACTTCATTTTGAATATTCACTTTTACAGTAATTATGGTACCCTTAGGAGTATATAAAATTGCATTATGAATGATATTATACAATACCTGTTCAATTAACAATCCATCAATTTTCAATAAAGGCAAGGACTCATTCGTTTCAAAAATAATTTCATGATTTGTTAACTTCTCATCTAGTTTCGAAATCACCATATGAATTATCTCATTGATATCAGACCAGTCTAATTTCAATTTGATACTCCCAGACTCGAGCCTACTCATGTTTAAGAGATTTTCAACTTCCTTGTTAAGCCTTAACCCAGCGATACTAATTTCACTTAATAGTTCAGACTTATTAGCTTCACTTAGAACCATTTCATTTTCTTTGATAGTATCAACAGCGCCGATAATAGCCGAGATAGGGGTTTTTAATTCATGTGACAATGAATTCAGTAAAGTATTGTATAATTTTATAGTATTCTCCTTGTCCTCTTTGTCTCTATTTAATTTTTCCGCTTCTTTAATTTTAAAACTTAATGTTGTATGCACCAATGCAATAATAAAATACATTAAAAACATTAAACCATCTTCCCCATTGGCAATATGAAAAGTAAAAAGAGGTGGAATAAAAAAGAAATTCCAAATTAAGGCACTTAAAATGGCTGCAATTATTACGGTCAATATGTCAAACACCAATGCAAATAATGAAACAACCATTAATAGCATTAATGCAGGGACGCGATAACCCCATATAGCAACTGAATAAAACAATGCAATCGAAACACCAACAACCAACAAAACACTAATTGGTAGTTGAAATCGTTTTAAAAAAGTTCCTTGCTTTGTTGATAATATTGCCATAACAAAATAATATATCAAAACTAGGCTGATTCTTATAAAGAAGATATAAATATTTGAAATTGAAGTGCTGGACCTACAAAAAAGTGTGCACTTACGCTAAAATATCCTGAATGATACGAAGATGATGCTTGGTATGTATGCCTAAAAAATGAAGCGTAGTAGGTCGATTAAGCTCCCCAAATATAGGATGTGTAAAATATTGATTCTTTTGACAAGCCACTAATTCAGTAATTGCCTGTTTAGTATCCTCAATTGTTTTCAATAAGCTTTCTTGAGTAATAGCATCTAAAGGCATTACTGAGGAGGGTGCTTGGGCCTTGCCTCTTGGAAATTTACCTAGGGCAAGTACAACTAATTTTTTAAAATTGAATTTCCATAGGTACTTGCCAGGATTGGATTGCTTAACTGTTTCTGTAATTTTTATAATAACCAAACAGCTGTGTTCAATATGCCAACCCACACTGCTTTGAGAAACAGTGGGGTTAACTTTTTGAAAGTCTTTAATTTGATGCGCTAACACATCAACTATGCTTAATAGTTTTTGCATTGTAATAACTATACCGTTTTTTTAGGAGGCAAAGCAAATGCTTTGGCTTCATGTTCAAATTGACCATTATGAGCGCCATCACAAAAAGGCTTATTTTTGCTATGACCACAACGACATAAGCCAATCACTTCACGTCCAGCTAAATCGTATTGATTGCCTTCTCTGTCCACAATTGTAAAATCGCCTTCTACTTTTAAAGATCCATTATTATTGATCGTAATTTTAGTTGACATTTATTATTTATTTATTGAAAAATGAAAATAGGTCAATTATTACAATATTGCTACAATTAAATTAATTATTCTTTATTTCAAACGGAATAGATATAATTATTTCTTTTGCATTTGAACCAAAGCTTAGTTTATACTTTCCAGGATATATCACCCAGGCCTTTTTTTGTAAATCCCATTTTTTTAATGCGCTTATGGGAATGCTTACCATCAATTCTTTTGACTTGGCTTTTTGTATATCAACCCTGTTAAAATATTTTAATTCCTTAATTGGCATTCTGTCTATTGACGGATATTCAATATACCCTTGCACAATTTCAGCCGCATCCATTTTACCAGTATTTGTAACTTTCAATATAACATTAACTGTATCAGAATTTGTATAAATTACTTTATTGCTTGAATGAAGCTTGTAGTCAAAAGTAGTATAGCTTAATCCAAAACCAAATGGATACTGAACCGGTCCTTCATAGTATCGATAGGTTCTTCCCTTCATAGCATAGCTTGTATATGCTGGCAAATCTGCAACAGATTTATAAAATGTAATTGGTAGTCTTCCAGAAGGCGACACCTTACCAGTTACCACGTCGGCTAATGCATTTCCACCTTGTTCACCAGGGTACCAAGCAAAAACAATTGCATCCGCATAAGGCTCAATAGATGCAATATTTACATTACTCCCTGCTGTAACAACTGCAATGATGGGTGTTTTCACGGTTGCTCTAAGTTGTTTCATGTAGGCAATTTCACTAGCAGGTAAATTTATATTGGTTTTATCCCCACCAGACTTAGATAAAAATGCATCTCCTGCTTCACCTTCCAACACAGGAGACAAGCCTAACACTGCAATGGTTAATTTAGCATTACCTGCAGCCCATATACCACCAAAATGAACCGTATCATTATAATCACAACCTAAGTCATACTCAATTCTTGTAGCTGGGTCTAAAGCAGCAGCAATACCTTCTACAAAATTGACAGCCTTATTGCTAATTCCATGATAGTTTCCAAGTAAAGCGTCGTAAGATGTTGCATTCGGCCCTACTATCATTACACTTTCAAATTGATTACTGCTAAAAGGCAATAAATTGTTGTTATTCTTTAAGAGTACAATACTTTGTTGTGCAGCTTTTCGAGCTAATTGAATATGTGCACTATTATGCAAACTATCCGCTAAATAATTTTTAAAAGGGTCATTTTTTTTATTGTTGTAGAATCCAAGTTTAAATTGTGTTCTTAATAAATTAGACAAGGACGCATCTATCTCTTTTTCAGAAATTAATTTTTGTGCGACAGCCTCTAATACATTTTTTTGTAAAATAGTTGAACAGTCCAAATTAATACCTGCCTTTATAGCGGTAGCAGCAGTTACAACATTATTAGGCGTTGATTTATGACTTTCCGAAACGCCATCTAATGCGCCGCAATCGGTTACTACATGTCCTTTAAATCCCCATTCTTTTCTTAATATAGTATCGAGTAATTTTGAATTAATAGAACTAGGTACGCCATTAATGCTATTATATGCACTCATAATTGATTCAACTTTTGCATCCACTAAAGCATGGAAAGCAAATAAGTAGGTTTCTCTTAAATCCTTTTCATCCACTACCGAGTTAAAACTATCTCTTCCTGCTTCGGGACCGCTATGCACTGCAAAGTGTTTGGCAGTAGCAGCTGTTTTTAAATATTTTGATGAGGAACCTTGCATTCCATTTACAAAAGCCACACCCATTTTTGAAGTCAAATATGGATCTTCCCCATAAGTTTCATGGCCACGACCCCATCTTGGATCTCTGAATATATTTACATTCGGTGACCAAAAGGTTAATCCCATATACTGCAAATGCCTATCCTTTTGAATGGCTAAGTTGTATTTAGCTCTTGCCTCGGTTGAGATAGCATTTGCTACTTCCTTAATTAAATCATCATTAAAAGTTGCAGCTAATCCAATAGATTGTGGAAATACAGTAGCAACTCCAGCACGCGCAACTCCATGCAACGCTTCGTTCCACCAATTATAAGCAGGTATCGCTAAACGATCAATGGCTTTGCTGTTATATCCTAGCAATGAAATTTTCTCTTCCAAACTAAGCCTTGCAATCAAGTCGTTAACTCTTTGGTCTATTGTTGCATTTTCATTTTTATATAGCGGTAACTGTTGTGCGAATCCCACTTGAGTAGAAATAAAAAATAGTACGACTACTTTAATGATTTTAGATAATGGATGTTTCATTAGGCATTTTGAAATTGTAAATGAATTTAAGATGATTTTAAGATAAACTAGGAAAAGAATTGGTTAATTTACATTGCTAAATACCTTTGCTATGATCTTATTACAGTTGAATTGGAACTTTATTCATAACCCATTTATAGAAATCATATTTAGAACCCTTGCGGTTTATGTATTTATGATTGTCGCACTTCGCATATTTGGAAAAAAAGAATTGGCTCAGTTGTCTGTAATTGACTTAGTGTTTATCCTGCTTATTAGTAATGCGGTTCAAAACGCCATGGTAGGGCCAGACACTTCTTTAAATGGCGGACTGGTTGCAGCAGCTTCCTTGTTTTTAGCCAACTTTACTTTAAAGCAAATATTATATCGAAGTAAAAAAATTAGTACCCTGATTCAAGGGGAGTCCATCTTACTAATCTATGAAGGTGAGCCCAATATGGAAAATTGTAAAAAAGCCGAAATCACAATCGAGGAATTAGAAGCAGCAGTAAGAGAACATGGAGCAAGAGATATTCAAAGAGTTGATTTAGCAGTATTGGAAGTAGATGGAAATATTAGTGTGATTAGTGAAGAGTATCAATCTAGATCTAAGGTTATGCATCCACGCAAGCACAAGTTTAAAGGAAGACTTAATAAAAATTAATTTCTACTAACTTTTATTTTCTTCTCAATTAATTCCCCAGAAACAGTAACCCCTGTTATAGTTACCGTGTAATCACTTTTACTATCAGAAGTAAAAAAGGAAATGGTTGCTTTACCATTAGGATTGGTATACAAATGCCCATTCCAATAAATAGTCGATCGTCTATCTTGTAACACAGTTGATTTTAAAAACAAATTATCGTAATCTGGGTTTGTGAAATTAGGTGCTAAATGATATGACTTTGAATTGTATTGAATATGCCCATAATTTTCAATATGATTTCTGAAATTGGAGACCCTATGTGTATTTACAATAATTACTCCATTACTTGACCTTGTGCCATAAAATGCAGCCTCCGGCCCCTTTAACACTTCGACAAAATCAATAATATCAGTTGGGATTTTTGACAACTCGGCAAGTACGGGACTAGACTCGGCATGCATACCCGAATCGGCTTCCATTTGAGGACCATTACCTCCTGCAACCATCATGCCATCCACTATTAACAAAGGCTCGTCCTTAGCGCTTACTGTAAATGATGTAACTCCGCCTAAGGTTAAAAACCCGGCTCTCAAGTGCAAACCTGGAATCATCAACATAGCATTACTTGCATCCGACCCAGTCATTTTTTGCAAAGCCTCCCCGGTAAATACTTGTGAGAAATTACTGATTCGTTTTGTGGTATTATAACTATTGGACTTGATGCTAGTTTTTACAACAACATCTTTTAGCCATTCCTTACCACGCACTACATAAGCACTATCTGTTTTTAAACTCCTAAACCTAGCTACCTGGTTCACTTGCAATGGCGTTATTTTTTTCTTTAATACTGCAGGGGTGCTAACCATTGGGAAGTCAGAATGAATATCAATAGCAATTTTTTCATCTACTACATTTCCTCTAAGGTTGGCCACTTGTAATGTAAATGGGATGGTATCATAATGAAGTGGAATTTTAAATCTAAATTGACCATTCGCATTGGTTGTATCCGTGTCAAAAAGATTTATTTTTTTATTGGTGTAAAGGGTTACGACTCTATTAGGCACTGGTATATTTTTTTTGTTGAGCACTTTTCCTTTTATTGTTTCATAGTCTATTTGTTGAGAGGCTACCAACGCATCTTCCTTTAATTCAGCATTAATTGCACCAACATGTTTGCCTAAAAATTCAGGCTGCTTGGTAAGCATAATCAAATCGTTTAAATTGGCATTTGTGTCTGACAAGACAACCACGGGTCCGTCTTCAAACAATGGTTCCTGAACAATACTGTCATCGGTTACAGCAACAGATAAAGCAGAAAATTGAGGATGAAAAACCGAATCACCCACAATCATATCTAAGGTTACTTTTTCTCTGGCATTATAGCTAGGTTTACTTGCAATTACTTTCACGGAACTAGTGCCCCCAGTGATATAAATACTTCGCTCACTTGTAATTTGTTTTTGGTCATTGAATAACAAAAGCTTTGCTTCGCCATTTGGGAAATTCATTTTTGGAATACTAAATTCATACATATCATTACCAACGCTTGCAAAGCAAATACTATCACGACTCATGCCAAGTAAATAAGAACTAACTCCTTTCTTGTACAAAGAATCACCTTGTGAAACAACAACTCTTAAATTTGCTGCTGATGCTTGTTTAATACTAATTTGACTTGCTTTGTGATCGGGTAATGGCAGTTCATAATAAAGGGTGGCATTTTTTAATTGTACATGTGCCGTGTACCTTTTATTCTTGCCAACATAAAAGTTAAATTTACCCAGTCCTGTATTAGCACTGGTATTAAACCAAGTAATAACTGAACTATCCAAATTGTCAGTAATATACCCTTTCACTTCCATCGGCTTGCCCAAACTATCAATTGACTTAATTCCAAAAACAACATTTACTCCAGTTACAACAACGCCTCCCTCTGGATAGAAAGAAACAATAGGCTTTGATTGTGTAATTATTTTTTCTGACTTAGGCGTATTTGTAATTGAAAGTTTACTGCTATGTTTTGGATTGATGATATACAAAGGTTTAATAAACATAGAGTTCAGGTCATTTTTTAAGGTACTACTCGTATAAGCCCTTAACCAATAATGCCCCTCGGGTATCGAATCCGATAATCTTATAAACCCTTCTGTTTTTTCGGATGGAATATTTAATAATAACTGTGCGATGGCAGTATCTCTTTCATCAACAATGTCAACATATAAATTTTGACTATGCGCGTAATATTTATGTGATACTTTGTTTACCACCCAAGCCTTTAACCAAAGATCCTCACCTGCACTATAATACCATTTATTGGTTTGTACCATTATTTGTTCCGACTTGTCTTTACGGATGGCTTTAACAAACATACCGGCAATGCTATCAACATCACTAATCACAGCCTGCGCTTTACTATCATAAGCCAAAATAATAAGCAATACAATTAATAGTAATTTTTTCATAGCAATCAGTGAGTGTAGGTTCTGCAATACTGGTGTACCAGCTTCGTCCTCTTAAAGTTATAGAATTGAAGCAAGTATAAGTTACCAATTATATAAGCGGTTAGAATTTCCTAAAAGCTTAATTTTGGGCATTATTTAAACCTATGTTTTCTAAATTTACAGCATTCTACCAAAATTACGTAAAAGCGACACTCTCATTAACCCTAACATTTTTTTTAATTAGAGTTTATGAATACATCACTATTGCGCATAAGTCCTTTGTGCCTCATGCTTTTATTTATGAGTTATTAGGATGGGTCTACGATGCATGGATTGTAAGTATTTACGCAACAGTATTAATTATACCAGTATTTCTTATATGGCGCTCTAATAAAAAAATAGGCATAAGCTTTTTTCATGTTTTGAATGCATTATTAATCATTACTTATATTTCATTGTTGATTGTGTTTTCAGAACGCAATACCCCTTTTGATCACGAAATATATACAAGAAGTTTTGCCGAATCATGGGCAACTTCTAAACAAATGATGAGTAGTGGCATAACGGTATTACTTCCATTTGCCTTGTACATTTTATTGTATTTATTTATTCATTACAAATGGATGAACAAAATAGCCTTAAACCAGCATGCACTAAAGGCAATTGCAGTAACAATGATTATATCGTTCGTATTTATTGGTTACGCCAACCCGTCTGAGGAAAATTTTGATCAAGAAAAAGCATACTACTTTACGGCAAATAAGTTTACGTATTGGATGGATGATACCTACCAATATTTTAAAAACATTGATCAGTTTAATTCAGATAAACTAAGCCCAGAAGCACTAAGAGAACAAATTGACATTTATCAGGCGAATCAAGGTTTTCAATTTACGAGTAAGGAATACCCCTTGTTAAGGAAAAATGAAAACAACGATGTGCTTGGTTCATTCTTTAATTTAAATCCAAGCACTCCTCCCAACATTGTAATATTAGTGATTGAAGGGCTATCAAGAGATTTTAGCGGCGACAACGCCTACGCAGGAAGCTTCACCCCTTTTTTAGATGATTTATCAAAACGAAGTTTGGTTTGGAATAATTTTTTAAGCACCGCACCTGGCACATTTGCAGCGCATCCTGCAATATCAGGCTCTCTTCCCTATGGTAAGAGAGGATTTTCTGTAATTAATGTTATGCCGGATCATCTTTCCCTAATCAAAATATTAAGAGCCAATGGATACCACTCTAAATTTCTAATTGGATTCAATCCAGATTTTGACAATATGGGTGGATATATGCGTTTACAAGGAACCGATATGATTTTAACTGCTTATCCCTCTAAATATAAAATGATGGGAGTAGGAGAAGAAGGTTGGTCAATGGGGTATCCAGATGATGCATTATACAATAGAAGCTTTGAAGTAATGGACTCATTAAAACATGAGCCATATTTAAATATTTATCACACTGGCACTACACATATGCCCTACCTATTTGCACAACAGGCAGCGTATGGAAAGAAATTTGATAAAAAAATGGAAGGTATTGTCAACAGCAATCCCATTAAGAAAACATTACAACAGACCAAGCAAGTACTTGTCACTTATATGTTTTCGGACGATTGTTTAAAATCATTTTTTAAGCGCTACGCAAAAAGACCTGAATATAACAATACTATATTCTTTATTATGGGGGACCATCACATTGGTTCCTTCCCGTCTACCAATGGCATAGACGACTACCATGTTCCTTTGATTGTGTATTCGCCAATGATTAAGCAGCCTAAAAAGTTTTATAGCATTAGTTCACATAATAGTATAGGACCTACGATTACTAATTTGATTTTAAAAAACTACCCTTCTTTACATAATAAGCCTGACGACGTGCATTGGTTAACGGATGTAATTGACACAGCAAAACAATTTAGAAATATCCATTCCATGCCATTTATGGAATGGAGTAGAGAGATTACCGATTACATATACAAGGATTATTATTTATCGGGCAAGCAGCTGTATAAAATAGATTCAAACTTGGGAATTACGAAAATTAAAAATGATACACTAAAGCAGCATGTTACAAAATTGATTAATAACTATAAATTAATCAACGACTATGTAACTACTAAGAATAAAATTTACCCGGCAAATAAATCATTTGCTACCATGCAAAAAGATTTATTACTAGACTACAACAACACGTCTACACAAACTATAAATACAAAAAGTCCAGACATAACTATTATGCCTGAGATAAAAGTTCCATTAGGTTATAAGTTCCTATATGTAGAACTAAATGCAGATATCAATTTAATGCTGCCTGGATTAGACGATCAGCCTGCATACCGACTTTCACTTATTGATACTTTAAATAAGAAAAGGAATTTTGTTTTTTGGACAAATCATAATATTGTTCAAATGACTAAGGGAGATTATGTAGAAAAAGAGTGGAATGCAACATCTACTACAGATATGATTCCACTAGATAGTTACAAGAAATTTAAAAACTTAGTTTTTGATTTATCTTTCTTTAACAATAATCGTCCAAATAACCTTCAAATGAAGGGCTTACAGGTTAAAATTTATGGCGTCAAGTAATTACTAATTGTAACCTTCTCTTTTAATGATCTGTCTTTAGATATGACATTAATTTTAGTATACGGACTAGTAGGAAAAAATATATCGGTCATCACCGTTAATCCATTATCTGCAAACATTTCGATAGACGCTTTATCTATAATAATTTCCAGGTTTGTACTATGTGCATTAGAAATGCGTGGTGCAAAGTGCTTAACAGCAAATTCTGAATTAAAATCGTGATTACCAGCATTGGTTCGATCTATAAAAAATTGATTCGTTTTTTGATCATACCCGAAATCAATATGTTCACCTTGTTTGTTTGAAAGTGATATAGTAAAATCCTGCAAGCTTACAGAAGGTATATTAATTTTATACGCAGATGCAATTTTTTCAGATATACCTTGAATGCTTTTTGAAGCTGCAAATTTTACTTCTTTTACAGGCAGGGAACTCAAATACATTTCTCCTTTAACCGTTTGTAGAGAAAGTGCTCTAGCTGTTGTTGTTGCACTTCTCCAATTTACAGTAGGAACTTGTTGTGCATATAACCAGTTACTCATCCAGCCAATGGATATTTTTCTGTCACCTGTATTTGACCAAGTAACACCTGCATAATTATCAGCGCCATAATCCATCCATTTAGTTTTTGTAGAATTGGCTGTAAATTGTTTGCCATCAAAATTTCCAACAAAGTATTGCGTAGCAGATCCTTTATTAGGTCCGCCGGGATTGATACTTACTGTAAGTACCCAATATTGCTTTTTATTATATTCCAAAGAAAATAAATCAGGACATTCCCACACCCCATCATGACTGCCTAGTTCAGTTCCGAAATCCGATTCCTTACTCCAAGCTATTAAATTACTAGAACTATATAAAGAGACTTTGTTTTTTACTGCCACGATCATAACCCATTTTTTACTTGCTTCGTGCCAAATTACTTTTGGGTCTCTAAAGTCTTTTATGCCGGGGTTTTTAACCACTGGGTTTCCTGCATACATTTTCCAACTTATGCCGCCGTCATTACTATAAGCAATGCTTTGATTTTGAAAATCAATTTTGCCTGCCTTTTCGCCATCCATATTATGCTGTGTAAAAATGGCAATTAATGGAGCTTTACCATTTATGCCTAAGCCTGAACTATTATTTTTGTCAACAACAGCGCTACCTGAAAAAATCATGCCAATACTATCTGGATAAATCGCAATAGGCTTATGCTCCCAATGCATTAGATCCCTGCTAGTAGCATGCCCCCAATGCATAGGCCCCCAAACAGTTGCATTAGGATAATGCTGATAATACAAATGATACACGCCGTCTAAATAAAACATGCCATTAGGATCATTCATCCAGCCTTTAAGAGGCGTAAAATGTTGAGCAGGCCTATAAAGCATTTCATTACTATCAATTTGCAGTTGCGCATGGTTTTGCGCAGAAGCATTTAATACAAACAATTTTGCTAATACAAATAGCATAGTACATTTTGCAATTGCGCGCATATGTTAAATTTATATATTCGAAGAAATATGATCTAATACTTGAAAGGCTGTCTCAGCCATTTTGTTTCCTTTATTGTCTAAAAGTGGATTGATTTCTGTAAACTCGATACAGCACACTTTTTTTGTTACTAGCAAGGTGTCAATTATTTGCATTACTTCATTTGGCAATAAACCATGCGGAACAGGTGTTCCAGTACCATAAGAGATATTGTCACAATCCATGGAGTCCACGTCAAATGAAATATAAACAAGATCGCAGTTTAATAATTTTCCGATAGCTTCCTTAACACACACATCTAAACCACGATACCTTAATTCTTCTACCTTAATAAGCCTGATATTGTTTTTGTCCATCGCATATTGTTCGGCTTCCTCAAAATCACGAACACCAAAATAAATTAAATGATTGGAGCTTAATTTAGGACCTGCGACTCCAATGTTTTTCATGCTACTCCAATGTGAAACAGTGATTTCACCTGGCTCGTTAATTTGGCAATCCAAATTATCAATACCCATAGCAGCAGCTAATGGCATGCCATGAATATTGCCAGACGGAGATGTATATGGTGAATGCAAATCGGCATGTGCGTCAATCCATATAACGCCCAGGGTTTTATTTGGATAAGCTGCCTTAATGCCACTCATAGTGCCTAATGCAGAAGAATGATCACCAGATAATACAATGGGAAAGAAGCCCTCTGCCAAATTTTCAGCAACAGCATTAGATACCCTTTGGCATTGCTCCACCACATGTTCTATTCGCTTGGCAAAGTTATTGTTGAACTTATTGTAAATGGTTTCATTGTGTGTAACCACATCCTGAAACAAATGTCTGTGAAAGTAATCGTTACCCTGATTAATGGCAGCAATCTCAATTGCATCAATACCCATATCGGACCCACGTGTACCAGCACCAATATCCGATCTGTTTTTAATGATTTTGATGGTCATATTAAGCATTTTAATCTGCTATAAATGTACATCAAATTTCGAGGGCATAAACTTATTAAAATAAAAAACCACCTGCTTTAACAGATGGTCTTTATATAAATTTATCTAAATGAGATTAAACCGATTTCTTTACAAATTTTGTTAAGATCACAATCGTATCACCATTTACTTTACCCTCAATTTGTTCTGCATTGTCTGGTACTAATCTAATTTTTCTAACAATAGTCCCTTTAGGTGCCATAAAGTTGGCTCCTTTAACGTTTAACTGCTGTGTTAAAACGATCGTGTCCCCATTTTCTAATAAAGTTCCATTACTATCTAAATGTTGTGCTGAAACTTGATAAGCAGATTCTGCCCAAGTAACCACTGTCTCGTCTAATTCAACCGAAGTTAAAATTTCGTTTGCCCAATCCTGATCTTTAACACCATATAAAATTCTATAACTTAACGCTTGTACACTAGGCTCTGTATTCCAGATACTTCCTGCCAAACATTGCCAATGACTTCCTGCTTCTGCACCTTCTAAAATAGACACACATTGATCACATAAAGCAACTTCATTTTCAATTACATCACTGTTTTTAGGACTTACTGCAAAAGCACATGTAGCTTCATTAGTTGCGCATAACTCACATAAACCTTGTGCTCTTTCTTTTAAAGTATTGGATAATCTTGATTTCATAGTATCTATTAATAATTAGGTTCCAAGATTGGAATTGCCCGCAAATTTACGCTTTTAAAAGCATTATTGCTAGGCTCCTCGTTTATTTAATTTTTATCCTCCATCCTAGATACAACATACGTCCTGTTGTAGGCCCCCAAACCATTGATGCATCAAAATATGGACTAAAAGGCTGTGCTGCAGCAACTATTGTGTTTTGTTGGAAATAATCGGTGATATTCTCCACTCCTACATATATATCCATTGGACTATGCTTGCCTATTGTTTTACTCAATTGAGCATTCATTAAAACAAAGCTAGGTGAAGAAGTAGGTATCTGACTAAAGCTAGGAAAATCTGTCGCAGGCACAATACGCTTAGTGCCATTATAAGTAATGGTATAATTTAATTTCCAGGCATTATCAGTTGCATAATCAATACTTAAAAAGGCTCTGTTTTTTGCAATAAACGGTCTATCTAATAATTGTCCATTATAAGTTTGCTTAACATCAAAATAACGATAAGCAATTCTAATATCTAGTTTCTTTAATGGTGTTAGGTTTAATTCCCCTTGAAAACTATTAGAATAAGATTTGCCATTTAAGTTGTAAAAATGAACTTGCTTGGGTGTTTCTAAGTCTAATACTACTTGATTGGTAAAATCATTTCTGAAATAGTCTAATCCAATAGTTGCAGGATTACCAAACATATTAAATTTCTGATCCAAGCTAATACCTTTGTTCCAAGCAATTTCAGGATTCAATCCATAAGCTGCCCCATTTACAGTTGGCATGATCATTATTTGTCTAGCACTTACAAACACACTATTGTTTTCGGATAATACATTTGCAGTCCTTTGTCCTCTACCTGCACTTAGTCTGAATGTAGTTCCTTTAATAGGCTCATAACGTACATTTAAACGTGGTGTTACAAAAGCACCATATAAATTATTATTGTCCACTCTTAAACCCGCCACCATACTCCATTTGTCATTAGGTGTGTATGTATATTCAAAAAAAGCACCGGGAACAATTTCTTTTCGTGCATAATTGTTTGCTTTAAAATCTTCGTTGTATTTATCATACTGAAAACTTAATCCTGTTCGAAATTTATGAATAGTAGAATTCATAATAGACTGATAAATTAAATTACTATAAAAACTCTGCTGCTTAGCATTGTAGTTAGTTAATCCAAAATAAGCATTTTGTTGATGGTCAACGGCGTCAATTTGCAAACCAATACTCTTATATTTTTGCTGTGGAAAAACATAGCCCATTTTCCCAAATACCTCGTAACGTTTTGTAGCAATAGAAAGACCGTAATGATTTTGCGTTCCCTTATCAATACTTGGATTAAATGCAGTTTCACCACCTAGCTTGTCATCATTTAATACTTTAATCCCAAACTGGGCAAGTACCCCTTTGCTGTTATCATATTTATATCTATTCACTAAGCTTAATTCATTACCAGTTGGCAAATCTTTAAAGCCATCCTTATTCATATCCACTGCATTTTTTAAAAAATCTTCATGCATCATTAAGCCTGTTGACCATTTAGCATTTAACTTGGTGGCAAGGTTAAGATTCAAATCGGTCTTTCCTAAATCATTCACATATACATTGCCTAATAATTGTTCGGCAGTTTCTGGTTTCTTTAGTTCAACATTAATTTGACCAGCAATACTTTCAAATCCATTAGCAACTGAACCAACACCTTTGGTTAATTGTATACTTTCAATCCATGGGCCAGCTATAGCGTTTAAACCTAATGGGGTAGCTAAGCCCCGAGGGCCAGGGAGGTTCTCCACAGTAAGCTGTGTATAGTTTCCACTTAAACCTAATAACTGAATTTGCTTAGAACCAGTTACCGCATCATTATATGAAACGTCCACACTAGGATTGGTTTCAAAACTCTCACTTAAATTACAACAAGCTGCTTTTAATAATTCAGTGCCGGTCATCACCTGCGTACGAATCGGATTTAAATAAGGAATAAAGCTACCTAACTGACGACTAAATACAGTCACTTCACTTAACTGTCCTTTTGAAGCTAAAATAATTTTCAAATCATTAGCGTGAATTATAGAAATAGTATCTGCTTTAAAACCTGTGTAACTAATCACAAGTCTTTGGCTAGTGCTATTTGTATTAATCGCAAATACTCCTAAACTATCAGTTACTACACCAGTATTAGTTCCTAGCCAATATACACTTGCATTGGACAAGGGCTCAAACTTACCCTTTGTGTTATCCTGCAATACAACACCTTTGATGACTGTCTCTGTAACAGTGGCTGCTTTTTCATCCTCCTCCATTTCTCTGTAATGGCAACAAGCAGGCAATTCCTTATAAATAATATCCTTGGCTTTTTGATTATCTAAATCGTGGCCTACTGCTACAATTTTATTTTTAATTTTTTCAATTGAAACCTGCGTTGGGTCATATTCCAACGACAACATTTTTGTATCCACATCCCACACCCCAGTTTTAACGCCTTTTATTTTAACGGCTAACTCAATTCTGGTTTTGCATTGCTCACAAGCGCCAAATACTTTAAAATTTGTTGAGGTAAAATTTCCATTTTTTGCATCTTGAGCAAAGCTTACTAAATTGACAATTGTCAAACATAGTAGCAAAATATATGTTTTCATTTTTAATACTTTAATTGATGATAAATAGTAGAACTATTAAATCTCAATAAGTATCAAATTAAAAAAGTAGAAAAGAATGCCAGCGTATTTTTCTTAATTAGAAAAGGCGGCGCATGTAAATAAGCAAAATTTTGCTTTGGAATAGAAACACTAAAGCAAGTATTATATACTTCGGCAGGCTTAACTAGTGTAAGCGCCTGAAAATTTATTTTTTGATTGTATTCTGCTTTCTGTTGTTCTGAAGATAATTTGATTTGCTTTTTTTCATCTTTGCAGCAACCCGTATTGATCATGCCGCATTTGCTACACTTTTCCTTTTTTACATTTGAAAATGACCATCCTGCAAATTTATTCATGCAATAATGCATATTAATGGTAGCACCAATTGTAGAAGCGCTATACATTACCAATAATAATATGACAATTACTTTTTTCACTACCACAAAGGTAAACAGAAATTATCGACGTTTACTAAAGCCTTTTTTATGATTTTGTTTAGGTGCATAGGCTGGTGTAGGTCCAAACTCCTCAGGCACTGCTCCTTTTAATACAGGAGCCCCTAATAATTCTTCGATACTTGCAAAATTAGATTGTTCTTTTTCACTCACCAATGTAAATGCAGTACCCGAAGTTGCAGCTCTTGCCGTACGACCTATACGATGGATATAGTCTTCCCCGTCATTAGGTACGTCATAATTAATAACTAAATCGATATCGTCAATGTCAATACCTCTGCTTAAGATATCGGTTGCAACAAGAATATTGGTTTTTTGATTTCTAAAATCTTGTAAATATTGTTCTCTACTTTTTTGATCTAAGTCAGAATGAATTTCTTCGGCAGCTAGTTTAGCACGCTTCAATTCGGCAGTTAATACTTTTACATTTTGTTTTTTTGAACAGAATACAATCACTTTCGTGAACTTCTTAGAACGCAACATGTCCTTTATAATCGGCACTTTTTGCGCTTCATATACTATAAATGCCTTTTGTGTTATTTGCTCAGGAGGCTTGGAAATAGCAATATTAATTTCGATAGGATCAATTAAAATTTTCTTAGCAAGGTCACGCATCTTCACTGGCATGGTTGCAGAGAAAAGTAAGTTTTGTCTTTTCTTAGGCAAGTAATTGATAATCTTAGCAAGGTCATCACTAAAGCCCATGTCAAGCATTCTATCTGCTTCGTCTAATACTAAATATTTCAAACCATCTAGTTTTACATAGCCCATGTTTAAATGTGCAATCATTCTTCCTGGAGTACACACAACAATATCAACACCACTTGTTAATGCTTTCTTTTCTGTTGTAAATGAATTCCCATCTCCACCACCATATACTGCAATAGAACTTACATCTGTGAAATAAGATAGCCCCTCAATGCTCTCTGCAATTTGAATAGCCAATTCACGTGTTGGTACAATAACCATTGCATTGATATCTCCTGCCGTATGTGGCATAGTTAAAAGCCTGTGTAGTAAGGGCAATAAGAACGCAGCTGTTTTACCCGTTCCTGTTTGTGCAGCAGCAATAATATCTTTGCCTTCTAAAATAGGCACCATTACTTGTTGTTGAACCGGGGTGGCTGTCTCGTACCCCATTGCATCAATTCCATCCAATATCTTCTGATCCAGCCCTAAATCAATAAATTTCAAAATAATCTGTTTTTCTAATAAGTAACGAAGATACGACTTATTAAAGGGAG
>CANFLP010000028.1 GCA_947447835.1 Bacteroidota bacterium | reverse complement strand
ATTACACCCAAATGAATGTGTTGTTTTTGAAGACACTCCAAAAGGCGTGGAATGTGCTTTAAATGCTGGGATGAAAACAATTGTAATATTAGGAGAACATACTAAAGAGGAATTTACTAGCTATACTAACGTAATTAAATGTATTAAAAATTATCAGGAAATAGATTTCCTATAAATTATTATTGATTAGATCGCGTAAAATGTAATTGTTATTTGATCAGTTCATTTAACTGCTTTATGTCCGACGGAGTTGTTCTGCAACAACCTCCTATTGCACAAGAACCAGACGCAAACCAAACCTTTGCATTGTCAATAAAACCAGATGCTGCTAATCCTTCTTCCTCCCATGTTTTGGTAATAGGATTGTAATGTTCCCCCTTGTTTGGATATACTAAAATAATTTTATTGGTTAATGATTTTGCAATTGTAATCAATGAGCTTATATACTTTGGAGCTGTGCAATTAACACCTACTCCAATAATCTCATTAGATTCATTTATTAATTTTACTGCATCCTCAAATAACGCTCCACTTGACAAATGAACTCCGTCCTTACAACTAAAACTTAACCAAGCCTGTTTGGTAGGATATTCTTTTAATAAATCTATGATGGCAACCGCTTCCTCTATACTAGGGATTGTTTCAAAGGCAAATATATCAGCGTCGGTATTCATTAATACCTGAAGTCTTTCTTTATGAAAATCAATTAACGCATTAACAGAAACATCTACATACCCAGTATATTCAGATCCATCAGCCATAGCAGCCCCGTATGGACCAATTGATGCAGCTATCAATGGCTTGACTGCAGGTTGTTTAATACTATTTTTCAAGAAAAAATCCCTTGCTTGAATGGCTATGTCTATACTTAGTTGCATTAATCTTATTGCCTCTTGTTTTGAATACCCGTTTTTTTCAAATCCAACAAAACTAGCTTGATAAGACGCAGTAGAAATCACATTAGCTCCAGCGTTTAAATAATCCAAATGAACTTCCTGAATTAACGCTGGATTTTCTACAAGTAACTTAGCCGACCATAATGAATGGTTTAAATTGGCACCTCTTGCCTCTAATTCTGTTGCCAATGCACCATCTAAAATAACAAGCCCCTGTGACTGTATGATTGTATCTAATAAATTTGCCATTAAACTTGTTTTATTAACTATTTGCCGATACAAAATTTAGAAAAGATAAAGTCCAATTGATCCTCATTAGTAATTTGTCCTGTAATGGTACCTAAGTAGTGCAATGCTTGTCTTATATCCAATGCTAGTAAATCTCCAGTTACATTGTGCTGTAAACCAGTTTCCACATCATTCAATGCTAATGATAATTTTTTAAGCGAGGCGACGTGACGTGCATTTGTCACTATAGTCCCTTCTTTATGAATACCCTCTCCTGCTACTTTTTGGTATAATACATTTTCAAGCTCCTTGATATTTTCTTTTTCTTTTGCCGAGATAAATACTACTTCTTCAAAATATTCATTGGTTAATAAACTAGCATCCTTTAATAAGTCCTTCTTATTGCCAACCAATACCAATTTATCAGCACTTACTTCAGACTCCCAAGTTTTTACTTGTTCAATGCTTTGGTCATTCACATCAAACAATGCAATTACAATGTCTGCACCTAATATTTTTTCTTTACTCTTTTCAATTCCCATTTGCTCGATACTATCTTCCGTTGAACTTCTAATACCAGCTGTATCTATAAGTTTAAATATAATCCCTTGAATATTTAAGTACTCTTCTACCGTGTCGCGTGTTGTACCTGGTATCTCACTCACCAATGCTCTGTTTTCATTTAATAGCGCATTTAATAAAGTAGACTTGCCTGCATTTGGCTTACCCACAATCGCTACCTGCACCCCGTTCTTAATCACATTACCGAGTTTAAACGAGTCTAGTAATTCATGTGTTTTTATTTGCAATTGCTGCACAAGAATTTCCAACTCTTTTTTATTAGCAAATGCAACATCTTCTTGTGAAAAATCCAATTCTAATTCAATGAGTGCCGAAAACTTAATTAGCTTTTCACGCATCACTTGTAAGTCTGTAGAAAATCCGCCTTTTAAATTATATAATGCAGTTTTGCGTGCTGCGTCGGTATTACTAGCAATTAAATCGGCAACTGCTTCGGCTTGAGTTAAGTCTAATTTGCCATTTAAAAACGCTCTTTGTGTGAATTCACCAGGTTTCGCCATGCGTGCGCCAGCTTGTATCATTAATTGCAATATCTCATCCTGAATTAAAGGTGCACCATGACAAGATATTTCAACCACCTCCTCGCCAGTGTAGGATTTTGGTGCACGATAAATACTTACCACTACTTCATCAATCACCTCTTGCCCATTCAATAACTTCCCGAAATGAACGGTATGAGTAGGTTGTTTAATTAAACTCTTTTTTGAGAATACAGATGCTACAATCTCAATAGCACTAGCGCCACTTAGTCTTATAACAGCAATAGCTCCTAGTCCTGGAGCTGTAGCTAAAGCAACAATTGTATCATTCCAAGTACTTAAGTTTTCACGCATGTTGCAAAGATAAATTGTATTGATTGGAAAAAGCGATTGGCTGATAACAAAAATGCCAGCCGTTTAAGGGCTGGCATTTTAATATTGAATCAGATTAATCTAATCTTCAGAAACTTGGAATACAATTGCTTGTCTGTGACGGTAAATTACATTACGGCCATTTTGAACAGCTGGTTTCCATCTTGGTCCTCTTGTGATTACACGTACCGCTTCGTCTGAAGTACCATATCCAGGATTATTTTCAGCCTTAACGTCTGAAATAGATCCATCTCTTGATACAACGAAAGAAACAGTTACAGCGTATTTACCAGCAGGAGCGCCATTTTCAACTGGCAAGTCTCTATTTAAAGTTCTTTCTAGATAACGAATCCATCCTTGTTGCCCACCAGGGAACTCAGCTGGTTGTTGAACTACAGTAAAGATTTTATCAGTTTCTTCTTCAGGAGGTGCAGCAGGACCAGTACTTTGTTCTACTGGAGCCACAATACCATCATCTTTGATACCTTTTTGATCTACTGCGCCAATTTTAACGTCTTCTAGTTTTTCAACTTCTTTTACCTCGTCCTCTTTTCTCACTTCCTCATCTTTTACGATTTTTGGAGGTGTGAATTTAGCCATTTCCACTTTTGGTGGTTCTTGCTTTGGTGGAGGTGGAGGAGGTGGTGGTGGTGCTTTTTTCTCTTGGTTATTAACATCTGCTAAAGAAACATCAGCAACCATAATTTCGGTTTTAGATTTCTTTTTAGTGTTAGACCAAATAGCGCCACCAGCTAAAAGTACAGTTATGGCTATCATAGCAAGCATCGCTTTTTTCAAACGATCATTGTATGTTTTTCTTAGCTCATAAGCACCATACTCCTTATATCTTCCCTCAAAAATGAGGTCCAATACATCGGCGGTTAATATTTTGTTTATGTCCATTTTAAATGCTTTTAATTGCTTGAAGGTGTTGCTGATGCGTCAGATATTTTAACCAATTGTTCTTCTGTATCAAAAATATCCACTAAAGCGAATTTTTTAACAACGTTAATAGACATTTCATCTAAAATATCAATTACGTTTTTATAATTACAATATTGGCTAGGTTTAATCACGACTACTAAATCATGTTCAGGATCGTTAGGATCTGATGCAATACTTCTTACATATGCCTTCTTTTTCATGATTACATCACGAATAGAATTCTCCCCGCTATAGGAAGCTGATAAGAAATTGGAAGCATCCGTTTTTAACTGACCTTCATAATAGTAAATATGATTATCTGCACCCATCAAGATGGTTAAAGCTCCTGATTCTTTTGCTTTATTTTGCTCCTCAGGTTTTACTTTATCATCAGGCAAAAGCAACTTCATAGCTGTTGGTTGACTCATCGTGGTAGTGAAGATGAAGAAGGTAATCAAGAGGAAACCTAAATCCACCATCGGTGTCAAATCGACACGCGTTGATAGCTTCTTCCCTTTCTTGACACCGGGTTTCTTATGTCCCCCACCCGAGGTATCTAATTCTGCCATAGTAAATAGCTTTTAATTAGTTTATAATTTAGTTATCCATTTTTTCTCCACTCATTCCTCTCTTGTACAATTCTGAACCTACAGGTGCATTTTCAGGATTGGTTACCATTTGGAATTTCTGAATATTGTTCTTTTTGAATGCAGATAAAACACCTTTGAAAGAAGGATATTTCGCAAGGTTGTCCCCTTTTAATAAAAGGTCCATTTTTGCTCCAGCATATGCTTCATTAACGGCTTGCATCCAAATGATTAATTCATTATTCGTACTATCCTTACATGGTATACCAGGAAGAAGATTTCCTTTTCTGTTTTCTTCAGTGATAGATAAGAAAGAACTTAAACCGCTAAATGGAGCACCAATAAAACTGGCACTTTTAAAAGCAGCAACGTCGATACCTAAATTCTTAGTTGTATTTAAAGAATTAGCAACGAGTTCTCTTTTTTGCTTATCATCAATAGTAAGAAATACTTTACCATCTTTATCAATAGTTACTAAGACAAAGTCCTTGTTAGGAGCTACTTTAGAAGCTACTGAACTAGGAGTAGTTACAGCAATTGCTTCTGAAGGCTTGAACTTAGTAGTCAAGATAAAGAATGACAATAAAAGGAAAGCCACATCACACATGGCAGTCATGTCGATGGTGGTACTCTTACGAGGTAATTTGGCTCTACCCATTTTTATTATCTTTTAATTATTTATAAGGTTGCCCTTATTAAAATAGTTTTGTAACTACTATTTGTAGTTTGCTGCGAAGCTTTGAGTTAAAGTAAATCCAGACTCATCGATACCATATGTAATACCATCGATTCTTGTAGTGAATACGTTGTACATAATAATAGCGATAGCAGAAGTACCAATACCCAATGCAGTATTATACAAGGCCTCAGAGATACCTTGAGATAATTCACGAGCAGCTTCACCACCACCTTCTTCACCTAATTTAGAGAAAGAACGAATCATACCTAATACCGTACCGAACAAACCTAATAAGGTTGCTACAGATGCGATAGTTGATAAGAATACTAAGTTCTTTTCTAACATTGGTAATTCCAATGCAGTTGCTTCTTCAATTTCTTTTTGGATGTTCAATACTTTTTGATCAGTATCTAATTCTGTATTTGAAATCATCTCTTTGTATTTTTTCAAACCAGATTTCATTACATTACCTACAGATCCTTTTTGCTTGTCACACTCAGCGATTGCTTTTTCTACATCTTTGTTTGCTAAGTGAAATTGTACTTTACGGATAAACTCTGTGTTGCTACCAGTACCTGCTGCTTTAGCAACAGTTAATAATCTTTCGATTACAAAAGTTAACACAATCAATAAACTACCAATCAAAATAGGCACGATGATACCACCTTCATACATTTTAGTGAATGTACCTTTTGGTCCTTTGTGTGAAGGCCAGAAACCACCACTAGGATCTGGATTAGTGAAATTACTTGCGTTACCTAACACAAAGCGCCAGATAACATAGCCTGCTACGATACAAGCGATAGGTGCTAAAGTTGCAATCAAGTTGCCGCCTTTTTGCGGCTGTGCTGCTGTTTTCGATGCAGCAGTTGCAGTTGGTTTAGTCTCAGCCATGATTCAATTGATTTTTGGTTTTAAATAAAAATTTATAAAAGAATAAAATCCTCTTCACTATTGGTTAGAATTCACTCGAATCTTTACGCACTAGTTTCTAAGGGGTTACAAAATAAGTAATTATTTGAATGAAACAATTTTCAAACCATTTTTTTATTTAAAATTTAATATAGCTAACTACTGTTGGTAGAAAGGAATATATTTACTATATCTATTTTAAATTAATAATAATCAAATATGAAAAAAATTCTAGTATTTACTAGTCTTTGTGTCTTTTTGACATTTAGCTCAAACGCACAAAAAGCCGACACTTTAAATGCGCCAAATGGTGCCAAAAAAGATGCCCCTGCAAAAACAGGTCCAAAAGCCTTTAGTGATGTGATTACAAAGAAGGCAATTAGCCAAAAAGGGGTCTTTACAGTTCATTTTCAAGACGATAAATATTATTTCGAAATACCTGATAGCCTTTTAGGCCGTGAAATGCTTGCAGTTACGCGTTTTGCCAAGGTTGCAGGTGGTGCCAGAAGATACGGTGGCGAGGAAGTAAATGAACAAAGCCTTGTATTTGAAAAAGGGCCAAGCCAACGTCTATTTATGCGCGTTGTAACCTTAATAAGTAAGGCGGATTCTACTCAGACAATTGCTAAAGCAGTTAAAAACTCTTATTTAGATCCGATTGTAGCTGCTTTTGACATTAAAGCCTACGGCAAGGATTCTACAACGAGTGTTATTGATGTTACTGACTTTTTTAAAGGTGATAATCAAGCAGTTAGCTTAACAAGTGGCGAAAAAAAGAACTTTAACCTTTCTGCTTTAGCTGCAGACAGGTCCTATATTGAAAGTATTAAGTCTTACCCTATTAATATGGAGATAAGGACTGTAAAGACATTTTCGGCTAGTGCACCAATGCCAGGAAGTCCAATGGGAGGTAGCGCTAGCGCAATTCCAGCTGCAATCAACGCAGGGGCCGTTACTTTCGAGCTAAACACTTCGGTAAGGCTTTTACCTAAAGTGCCAATGAATACCCGTTTATTCGACTCTAGAGTGGGTTATTTTGCCGATAATTTTGTGCAATACTCTGACGATCAACAAAAAGTAGAAAATCAAGTATTCGCGGTTCGTTACAAATTAGAGCCAAAACCGGAAGATTTAGAGAAATATAAGAATGGAGAATTGGTTGAGCCTATTAAGCCTATTGTTTATTATATAGATCCTGCAACCCCAAAAAAATGGGTGCCTTATTTAATAGCTGGAGTAAATGATTGGAATGCTGCTTTTGAAAAAGCAGGTTGGAAAAATGCAATCCAAGGAAAAGAGTGGCCAGATGATAGCACAATGAGTTTAGAAGATGCACGTTTTTCTGTAGTGCGCTATTTTGCTTCGGATATTGAAAATGCCTATGGACCTCAAGTTCATGATCCAAGAAGTGGTGAAATATTAGAAAGCCATATTGGATGGTATCATAATGTAATGAACCTAGTACATGATTGGTACATGATTCAAACAGCTGCTGTTGATCCGGCTGCAAGAAAAATGAAGTTTGACGATACCTTAATGGGTAATTTAATTCGTTTTGTTTCTTCTCACGAAGTTGGACATACATTAGGCTTAAGACACAACATGGGCAGCAGTAGTAAAACGCCTGTTGAAAAATTAAGAGATGCAAAATGGTTAGAAACAAATGGACACACGGCAAGTATCATGGACTATGCTCGTTTTAACTATGTAGCACAACCCGAAGATCATGTTAGCGAAATGGGTCTATTCCCACGCATTGGCGACTATGATAAATGGGCCATTAAATGGGGTTATACCTATACTGGTGTAGGCGATGAAGCAGATAAAAAAGTAAATAACAAATGGGTTGTGGATGCATTGAGTAAAAATGATAGATTATGGTTTGGCGGCGAAGGTTATAATGCTGACCCACGTGCACAAACCGAAGATCTTGGAGACAACTCCGTACTAGCAAGTGAATACGCAATCAAGAACTTAAAACGCATTATTGTTAATTTACCTGAATGGACAAAAGAAGAAGCAGATCATTACCAAAATTTAAGTGACGTATACACTCAATTAGTTGTGCAATACAATCGTTACATGGGACATGTATTAAAAAATGTAGGTGGTGTATATGAAACATTTAAAAGTGTAGAAGAGAAAGGAGATGTATATACTGCTACACCGGTTGCGATTCAAAAATCAGCAATGAACTTTTTACAAACGCAATTATTTACAACACCAAAATGGTTGTTAGACAATACTATTTTAAACAAAATTTCTAGTCCAATTGCTAATGAGCGTCTTCAATCTATTCAAACCAATGTATTAAAAAGTTTGTTAGATAAAGGACGTCTATATCGTTTGACAACAAGCAGTACTCGTTTTTTAAATGCAACTTATTCATTACACGATATGATGGAAGATACACGTAAAGGTATTTTCTCGGAATTAACTAGCCATCAAGCAACTGACGTATTACGTCGTAACTTGCAAAAGACCTTTGTGTCTCAGTTAGGTGATTTAATTAATCCTAGTACAACTGCATCTTCTGCAGCGCCAGTATTAAGAATGGGACCTGCAGTGGATGTTGAAAACACAGATGTAGTTTCTGAAGCTAAAGCACAATTAAAAAAATTAGCTGCTAGTATTCAAGCAAACAAAGCAAGCATTAATGATGCAAGTTCTGTAAATCACTTCGATGACTTACAAGATCGCATTAAACACATATTAGATCCTAAGTAATTAATTTACTTCAACCCAAACAAAAAGGGGGCCCGAAATTCGGGCCCCCTTTTTGTTTTATTAGAGTGCTTTTTTTAGCTTTTAAATTATTAATAAAAGTGCTAACAAAAGCAGTATTAAATTATTCGTAACGCAATGCGTCAATGGGATTCAATGAAGCTGCTTTCATGGCAGGATAAATACCGGCAGCAAGCCCAACAATAGTACAAATTACAATGCCAATAACAACCCACATCCATGGAACTACAAACCCAGTATGTAGAATTAAACTAAATAAATTGCCTACGGCGACGCCAAGTATAATGCCAAATACAGCACCTAAAATACTTATACAAACACTTTCAAATAAAAATTGACGGCGTACATCTTTTTTCTTTCCGCCTAATGCTTTAATCAAACCAACCTCTCGTGTTCTTTCACTCACAGCTACTAGCATAATGTTCATTAAGCCAATGGCAGCACCAATTAAGGTAATCATGCCAATGGCACCTGCAGCACCACTAATACCTGACAAGAATCCAATAAACATTTCTGCAAATTTATCGCTCTTATCAATTACAAAATTATCAGTCTCGGAAGGAATAAGTCTTCTTGCCTTTCTCATTTGCTCAGTAGTCTCTCCTATTGCAGGTTCTAATTCTGCAACATTATTTACCATTACACCAATCGCATAAGATGGATTATTGTTACTGTATTGTCGAATATTTTTTATTGAAGTAATAACAACATCATCTTGTCTCATCATTGCACTAGATCCTTTTGATTTTAATAAACCTACTACTCTATATGGTTTCCCTTGTAATAAAATTACTTTGTCAATACAGGACTCTGGCTTGCTAGGAAATAATTTTGCAGCCACATTACTTCCAATAATACAAACACTTCTTCCACTTTCAATATCTACATTATTTAAATTGCGACCCGTTGTTAATGAATAGCCATTTACCGCTAAATAGTTTTCGTCACCACCCATTAGCCCAATTTGAGGATTGGTTTTTTTGTCCTTATAGTGTAATTCATTGTTCCCACCTGACCTTCTTGAAATACTTACAATAGCACGGCCAAATCCATAATGATCTTTAAAATAAGTCGCCTCCTCTATTTTAATAGGCTTGTCTAAATTTGATTTTTTTTCTTTTAAGCCTTTTTTAGTTTTCGAAAATTCATCCCCATTATTCGGACCACCCATCCTAGCATTCAATTCCTTATAACGTACGCTAAATGCATTCGCACCCATAAAAGAGAAGTTCTCCTTTAAGCTTTGGTTCATTGCCGAAATAGCGGTAATAATTCCAATAAGCGCCATGATACCAAATGCGATAATAGTAACGGTAATGCCCGTTCTTAGTTTATTGCTTTTAACGGTGCGCCAAGCCAACACGAATGAATCCTGAATAGTCATATACTAAATTTACTGAAAATAAAGGTAGGACAGATTCAACAAAGTACCCATTTATACCCTTTAGGAGGCGCTACTACTTGAAGAACGGCTAAAAGTATAGATAATTGAATAGTAAACTAGGGAAAACGCCTAATACAATTAAAATTGCAGCAATTAACCATAATTTAAATTCATACTTTTTGTCAATCTCATTAATTGCAGGTTCACCTGATGTAAAGTACATTGCTTGTACCAACCTGAAATAGTAAAACACACTCACTGCTGCAAAAACAATTGCAACAATTAATAACCATAAGCCAGCGCCTGCAGTCAATAAAGCATTCAACATAAAATACTTAGCAAAGAATCCTGCAGTAAGCGGGATACCTGCTAAAGAAAATAAGAATATGGTTGTTAATAATGCCAATGCAGGGTGCTTCTTGGCTAGACCATTGAAAGATTCAAAACTATAATCTTTCATTTTTACCAAAACAGCAAAAACGCCAATCGTAGCTAATGAATATGCTACGATATATAATAAAATAGCTTCGTTATTAAAGATAGATCTTCCGTATAAAGCGAATAACATAAAACCTGCTTGCGCAATACTTGAATAAGCCAACATACGTTTTACACTACGTTGGAAAACCGCTGTAATGTTTCCCACTAATAAAGTAGACACAATTACAAATGGCAGAATGATAAACCAAGAATAACCAAGCGCTTCTCTTTGTATTTCAAATACTCTTATAAACGCAATAAAACCTGCAGCTTTAACAACTGTTGCCATGAATGAGGTAAACACAGTTGGAGCTCCATCATACACATCTGGTGTCCAAAAATGAAAAGGTGCAGCAGATACTTTAAAATTTAAAGCAACAAATAACAATATCAAACCAGCCGACATTAAAAAATGTTCCACGGGCATGTTAGTAGTAGGATTAATAACGGGTGCGGTTAAATGAAAGCTTCCGGTAGCTCCGTAAATGAATGTTATGCCCAATAATAATATACCAGTAGAGAAAGCACCCATTAAAAAATATTTTAAAGACGCCTCATTGCTAAATAAATTCTTTTTATCAGCCCCAGTTAAAATGTATAAAGGAATAGATAATATTTCAATGCCTATAAATAACATTAATAAATTGTCGAAAGAAGTTAATACGCTGACGCCACAAAGTATAAAAAAGAAGATGGCGTAATAATCAGCAGTATGTGTATGGTCGCCTACCTTGTCAATCTCTTCACCGTTAATCCACATGTATATAAAAGTAAGTACAAATAATATTGTATTTGCATAAAGTCCAATCCGATTAAACACTAGCATACCTTTTGTGTCAAATTCTATTACCCATACCCCAGTTAAGTGCGCAATATTAGCGCCAATTAACAAAAGCATGCCTAGCAAGCCAATGTTTCTTTGCAATTTTATAGACGATGTGCCCCAAGAGCTAAACATCATCACCACACCCATAAAAGCAGATATAATTATAGCATTCATTACTAATTCATTTAATTATTTGACAAACAATTGTTGTAAGGTATCAGCTGTTACATTAAACAATGGCTGAGGATACACACCTGTGAAAAATACAATTACCAATAATACAATCAACACCCCTTGCGCATTTTTATTAGGAGCTGGCATTAAATTAGTTGCAGCACTTATTTCACCATATGCAATTTTTTGAACCATGTTTAAAGTGTAAATAGCAGCCAATATCACACTCACCCCTGCAGCAGCTGCCATCCATGGATTAAACTGGAATAAGCCATTAAACATTAGGAATTCGCCAACAAATGCATTGGTTAAAGGAAGTGCAATATTTGCAAAAGCAAAACCCACTAATAATATGGCCAAGGTTGGTTGTTTTTTTGCAAGACCACCTAAGTCCTTCATAGATCTTGTGCCTGTTTGTTGCTCAATAATATCAGCTACAATCCATAGTCCTAAGACATTAATTCCATGAGAGAATAATTGAACCAATACCCCTTGCACACCTACTTGAATATGAGAGAATAATGCGGCATTCATTAAACCAATATGCGCGATTGAAGAATAAGCGATTAATCTTTTTAAATCATCTTGACGAATAGCAATAAATGATGCATATAAAATTCCAATTACCGACAAGAGTGTCACAATATTTGAGTGAGCGATAAATGCAGTTGGAAATAATGGCATTAACCATCTAATTACACCATACAAGCCCATTTTAACCATTACAGCACTTAATACCATTGTAACAGCCGTCGGAGATTGTTCGTAAGCGTCTGGTTGCCATGTATGCAATGGGAAAATTGGCATCTTAATTGCAAAGGCAATAAAGAATAAAGCAAACGCAGTCAATTGCATGCCACTAGTTAAATGTGCTTGTTTAAAAGATGCAAGTGCAAAGCTTTGATCGCCTGTATGCGAATACACTAAAATGATACCAATCAACATGAATAAAGAACCTAAGAAAGTATATATGAAAAATTTAAAAGTAACTGCGATACGTTTTTCGCCACCCCAAATTGAACATAAAAAATAGACTGGTATCAAAGCCAATTCCCAGAAGAAATAAAACAACAATGCATCGCCAGCTAAAAACACACCCATTAAGCCTGCTTGGGTAAGCAGCATTAAAGAAAGGAAAATATTTTTTTGTGTGGGCTGGTTTTTACTAGTTGCAATAAATATAGCCGGGAAGCTAATTGCGGTTAATAAAACTAAGATTTTTGCTAAGCCGTCCGCTTGTAAAGTAAAGCGGCTATTTAATAAAGGTAACCATGCTGCATCAAAGCTACTTGTCTTACTAATTATAATATAGACGGCACCTAATAATGTTACTAGCGCAGCGCTTATTGCAATTGTATTTACCGATTGCTCCTTTTTTACAAACAAAAGAAGTATAGCAGCGAATACAGGTATCAATAAAAATAATAATAAAAACATGATAACTTATGATTTATGTGTCAATTGAAATAAGAAACGAAGGATAGCTATATCATTAAACCAAATAACGAAAAGCAAAATCATGCTTAACACCATAAACAAGATATAATATCCAACCTGACCGCTTTGCAGCAATCTAATTTGTCTAGCACTATATTGAACCAACTTGCCAGTACCATTTACGGCGCCATCAATTACATTTTTCTCTACTACTTCTTTTAAAAATCCTGCAAACTTATTCAATGGATTTAAAATAGCATTTTCATATAATTCGTCAATATACCATTTGTTGTATAAAAATTTACCTAACGCAGTTTGTGGTTCGCCATCTGCTTTTTTACGATAAATAGACAACGCAATTAATAAAGCAACAACGGCAATCGTAACCGAAACGGCCATTAAAGTCCACTCTGTCTGATGAGATAAAGCAGCTTCCTGTGCTTCGCCAACAATAGGTGCTAGCTGATGTGATAACCAATGATGTCCACCCATCAATTCTGGGACACCTATGGCTCCAGCAATAGCACTTGCAATTGCTAATAATATTAATGGCAAAGTCATCGCAACAGGACTCTCATGCAAATGATGTTCTTGATCCTGTGTACCTCTAAACTGTCCCAAGAATGTTGTTGCATATAATCGGAACATATAAAATGCGGTCATTGCGGCACCAACTACGCCTAAGAACCAATATATAGGACTCTTTGCAAACGCAGCTGCTAGTATTTCATCTTTTGAAAAGAAGCCACTAAATGGAGGAACCCCCGCTATAGCAATACATCCAATTAAAAAAGTAATGTGCGTAATAGGTAATTTAGATTTTAATCCACCCATTTTACGAATGTCTTGTTCGTGGTGCATTGCATGAATTACCGAACCTGCTCCTAAAAATAATAAGGCTTTGAAAAAAGCATGGGTAATTACGTGGAATACTGCACCTGAATAAGCGCCAACTCCTAAACCTAAAAACATATAACCCAATTGACTTACTGTTGAATAAGCCAATACCTTTTTAATATCATTTTGTTTAATAGCAATAGTTGCCGCAAGTAATGCGGTACTTAATCCTACAATCGCAACCACATGTTGCGTGAACTCACTCGCACTAAATAATATATTTGATCTTGTAATCATATAGATACCAGCCGTTACCATGGTAGCGGCATGAATCAATGCAGAAACCGGAGTTGGACCCGCCATAGCATCTGGAAGCCAAGTATACAAAGGTATTTGAGCACTCTTACCCATTGCACCGACAAATAATAATAAAGTAATACCAGTAATATCTGTAGTAGATAATTTAGCTAAACTCTCTGCAGTTAATACGGTGCCATAACTTACGGTGCCAAGTTTAACGATCAACCAAAAAATGGCTAGTAAAAACCCAAGATCACCTATACGGTTCATAATAAAGGCTTTCTTAGCTGCATAGTTATAAGTAGCATTCGTGAACCAATATCCGATTAGTAAATAAGAACACAATCCAACACCTTCCCATCCAATAAACATAATCACATAGTTGTCACCTAATACTAATAACAACATAGAGAATATAAATAAATTTAAATAGGCAAAATAACGAGCGTAATGCGGCGCTTCTTCGTCCTTCATGTAAGCAGTAGAATACAAATGAATTAATGTACCAACACCTGTAATAACTAATAAGAACAAACTTGATAAGGCGTCTACTTTAAAATCAAAAGGTATTTTGAAGCTAGCAGTATTGATAAAATCAAAATAGTGAACGGTAGCTGCACCATTGGCTTGAACATTTAAGAAAGCTAGTACGCTAAATATAAACGACATAGCAATATAGCCAGTTGCCTTATATGCAATTACTTTCTTACTCCAAATATTACGACCCAAGCCGTTGAACAAGAATCCAACCAGCGGCCATAGTACTATTAATCCTATTATTATTTTCATGCGAAATGAATTAATTCTTTAATCTATTTAAGAAATTGATATCTACCGAATGCGTGTTTCTAAACATCATTACTATAATTGCCAAGCCTACACTTACCTCTGCTGCAGCAACTACCATAATAAAGAATACAAATATTTGTGCATCAATACCCGCAGTGCTTGCAGGGGAAACTTGCAAAGCAGCGCCATGATACATTTTAGAGAACGCAACCAATAATAAGTTTACCGCATTTAACATTAACTCAATGCACATAAACACGATGATTGCATTGCGTCTTGTTAATACCCCAACCACGCCAATGCTAAATAGGGTCAAACATAAAAAGATATAATATTGTATAGGCATACCTAAGTTTTTTAATTTTAATTTTTCAAGTCTATTTCTTTCCAATTATTACAGCTCCCACCATTGCACTTAAAAACAACACACTACTAATTTCAAAAGGCAATACATAATCCGTAAACAATGCCTTACCCAATGGATGAATCAAGCCAATAGTTCCTTCCTTCATTAACACTTGCTTTCCTTGTAATTGTGATGTTTGTTTTACCAATGCAACTAACAAAGTCAATAAGCTTCCTCCAGATAAAACACCAATAAATTTGATGATCATTTTTTTCTGAGGCTCGCTATCTAATTTGATATTCATTAACATGATAACGAAAAGGAACAATACCATAATGGCGCCTGCATAAACAATGATGTTTACAATAGCCAAAAACTGCGCATTTAATAATATATAATGTCCTGAGATAGCAAAGAATACCAATATCAAGCACAATACGCTATGAATTGGGTTCTTGCTTACCAACACCATTACAGCACTTACTACTGCAAAAGCAGACAAGGCGTAAAATAAAATTTCTAATGTATTCATATCAATTAGGCTTCTACTCCTTTAGCCTCAGCAAAAGCGGTTGCTTCTGTCTTAGGATTTGGAATTAATAAATCAGATTTTGCATAAACAAACCCTTTACGCGTATAATTCGCTGGCGCAAAAGTTTCACTTAAATAAATGGCGTCCTTAGGACATGCATCCTCACACAATCCACAGAAAATACAACGCAACATATTAATTTCATATTTCGCTGCATATTTTTCTTCTCTGTATAATGCCTCTTCTCCTTCTACTCTTTCAGCAGCCTCCATTGTGATAGCTTCTGCTGGACAAGCAACAGCACACAATCCGCATGCAGTACAACGCTCACGACCTTCCTCGTCTCTGTTTAAGACATGTAAGCCACGAAAAACCGGACTGAATTCACGCTTCTCTTCAGGATAGCGGATAGTAGGTTGCTTCTTAAACATGTGACTAAAAGTAATCATCATGCCCTTGATAATATTAATCAAATACAAGCGCTCCAAAAACGTCATTGGTTTTCGGTTAACTGCTTGTGCTTTGTTGGTTAATGCTTGCATGGTATTGTAAAAAATATCTTTATTAAAAATTATAATTTAGCTAATATAACAGCGCCTGTTACTAGCATGTTAAACAATGCCAATGGTATTAATGTCTTCCAACCTAATCCCATTAACTGGTCATATCTAAAACGTGGAATAGTCCAACGAATCCACATGAATAAGAATATAAATAAAACAATTTTAATTAATAAGGTTCCTACTCCAATCATTGCTGCAATATTTGGAGCTACACTTGCTTCGTTAAAAAAAGGCAAGTCATATCCACCAAAATACATGGAAGCCATTATCGCACTGCTCATGATCATATTGATATACTCCGCAAATAAATAAAATCCAAGTTTCATTGAAGAATACTCTTGGTGGTATCCAAAGTTTAATTCATTTTCTGCTTCAGGTAAATCAAATGGAGTTCTATTACACTCTGCCATCGCAGTAATAAAGAATATTAAAAATCCCAACGGCTGATAAACAATATTCCACCAATGCCCTTGTACTTGTTGCTCAACAATAGTTTTTAAACTTAAAGAACCTGTAGTCATTAACAAAGCAATTAATGCCAAGCCCATTGCTAATTCATAGCTAATTGCTTGTGAAGCTGCACGTAATGCAGACATTAAAGAGAATTTATTATTGGAAGCCCAACCGCCAATCATAATTCCATACACACCCATACTCACAACAGCAAATACATATAATATACCAATGTTCACATCTGCAATTTGCAATTCAACGTGACGTCCAAAAACATCTATTGCGCTACCCCAAGGAATAACTGCACATGTCATTAAGCTTGCAGTCATGGCTAATCCTGGACCCAAAATAAATAACCACTTACTTGCTGCATTAGGAATAATCTCTTCCTTCATTATTAATTTCAACCCATCGGCTAAAGGTTGTAATAAACCAAATGGCCCTGCACGGCTTGGCCCTGGACGATCTTGTAATATGGCAGCAACTTTACGTTCTCCAAATGTAGTATATAAGGCAATGCCTAAACTAGCGAAAACAACAATGGCAATCATTATTAATTTCTCTATGATAAAGCCCCAATCAAGTGCAAGAATTGTCATGCTATAAAAATTAGTTATAAATATTATTGGTGCGTATTAGGCGTTTTCTGTTTTATTGTTAAACGTATCTCCATGAGAAGCACCATGATTTTGACCTAAGTGAATATTAGGTTGATTCACTTCGCTCTCGTCATGAATATCCATTAATAAATGTGGTTCTCTTCCTCCATTTACTGCTTTAAAAGTTTCGTTTGGTATTGTAGTTCCCACATTACCTGCATAATGTCCTTGAGATATTACTGAAGCACGACTTATAGCGCGTGGTCCTTCAATTACCCAGTCACTAGCATTCTTTTTATCAAATCTACATGTATTACAAATCCATCCTGGCTTACCATCTGGCGTATCCTCAATCTCACCCCATTCGTCCTTGCGCGCAGTGACTCTATAAACTTCGTCTCCTCTATTCCATAAAGTCACTCGACCAGAACATGTTGGACAATCTCTATGGGCATCCATTGGTTTTAAGAACCAAACACGATTTTTAAAACGGAATGTTTTATCAGTTAATGCACCTACTGGACAAACGTCAATGACGTTGCCGATAAATTCATTGTCTAAGCTCTTCTCAATATGCGTTGCAATTTCGGCATGATCTCCTCTATCTAAAATACCATGCACACGCTTATTAGTTAATTGATCGGCAGTAAATACACAACGGTAACATAATATACAACGGGTCATATGCAATTGAATATTTTCACCTAAATCATGTTTTTTGAATGTTCTTTTTTGGAATTCGAATCTTGTTTTTGATTTACCATGATCAAAACTCAAATCTTGTAAATGACATTCACCTGCTTGATCACATATTGGACAATCTAAAGGATGGTTCAATAATAAAAATTCTACTACCCCTGCACGCGCATCCACCACTTTATCACTGGTAATATTTTTTACTTCCATTCCGTCCATTACAGTAGTTCTACAAGATGCTACTAATTTTGGCATTGGTCTTGGATCCTTCTCGGAACCCTTTGACACTTCTACCAAACAGGTACGACATTTACCACCACTTCCTTTTAATTTGCTGTAATAGCACATTGCAGGAGGCGCTACTTGACCACCAATTTGACGAGCGGCTTGTAAAATAGTAGTGCCCGCAGGAACCTCTATTGTGATGCCGTCAACTGTTACTTTAAATAATGTTTGTTCGCTCATAGTTTATCTTTCTATGTTATGCAGGTACATGAATTGGATCTGCATAGTGTTGTAAACCAAAATTGCTTGTTTGTGATAATTCAGGATTAT
>CANFLP010000027.1 GCA_947447835.1 Bacteroidota bacterium | reverse complement strand
TCCAAAGCATAAATTATTTTACTCTTTAAATTATCCGGCACGTCACCATTTACAATTCGCATTGCCAAGCCTTCGGCAATAGCCGTCTTACCCACACCAGGCTCCCCAACTAAAATGGGATTGTTTTTGCTACGACGTGATAAAATATGCAAGGTCCTACGAATTTCTTCATCGCGACCAATGACTGGATCTAATTTACCTTTGTTGGCTAATTCATTTAAATTTTTTGCATATTTAGATAAAGACTGAAATTGTGTTTCCTGCGTTGCAGAATTTACCGTCTCCCCTTTGCGCAATTCTTTAATAGCTGTAATTAACCCGCTTTCGGTAAGTCCTGCATCCTTTAATATTTTACCCGCGTTGTCATTTACTTGTAAGATGGCAATTAAAATGTGCTCAACAGTTACAAACTCATCCCCAAATGTTTTTAATGCACCATTTGCTTTTAACAACACAGCATTTAAGTCTCTGCTCAAATTAGAAGCAGGCTCGCCTGTTTGCTGCTTTGCTAATGATGAAATTAGTTCTTCTGTTTTTTGAAGTGCTAATGATGGATTTACATTATTCTTTTTTAACAAAAATTCGGTGGAACTGTCCTTGTCCAACAATATTGCTTTTAATAGATGCGCCGTTTCAATGGATGCATTGCTATTATTATAAGCCAATTGCTGGGCTGCTTGGATTGCTTCCTGCGCCTTGATGGTATATTGATTTAAATTCATAGTAGTGTTTATTTACAACAATGTATGCTCAAATCAGGCGCCAATCTATGATATTGGTTAATATGGCAGATTATTAACAGTAAAGCTGAATAAAAGTCAGGCCCATCAAGGTTTTTCTGCTATTTTTACAGCGTGAATGAATTCTCAAATACAGTATTTATAAAAGAGTTGGCGGAGCAGATGGGCTTTGATTACTGTGGCATTGCAAAAGCCACTGAATTAACCGATGATGCAAGACGTTTGGAACAATGGATTGAAAAAGGATACCATGGCGAGATGGCTTACATGGAAAATAATTTTGATTTAAGGACGGACCCGCGAAAATTAGTGCCAGGTGCTAAATCGGTGATTACTTTTTTGAAAAATTATTATCCGAATGAAGAATCACTTGCGTTAGGAAAAGCACAGGATGCGAAAATTGCTAAGTATGCATATGGCGAAGATTATCATGAAGTAATACGCCAACAGTTATTTGAATTCTTAGATACTATGCGTGCCATGATTGGCCCCATTGAGGGAAGAGGATTTGTAGATTCCGCTCCTGTCTTAGAACGTTCTTGGGCACAATTGTCTGGAGCAGGGTGGATTGGGAAAAATGGAAATTTAATCAGACACAAATCAGGCTCCTTCTTTTTTATAGCCACCTTAATTATTGATTTAGAATTAATATACGACGATCCTTCGTCAAAAGACTATTGTGGAGGTTGTACAAAATGTATTGATGCATGTCCTACACAAGCCATTCTGCCCAATAAAACCATTGAAGCAAATCATTGCATTAGCTACTTTACCATTGAGTTAAAGAAAGAAGTGATTGAAACAGATAGGCCCTATAAAGACTGGGCATTTGGTTGTGATGCTTGTCAAGACGTTTGCCCTTGGAATAATTTTAGCAAACCGCATCAAGAGAAAAAATTTAAGCCTTTAAATGGCTTATTGCAAATGAGTGGAGATGACTGGATGCAAATAGAAGAAACTACTTTTAAAGCGAGGTTTAAAAAATCACCATTACTAAGATCTAAATTAAAAGGAATACAAAGAAACATTCAGTTTCTAAAGGAACAGGAAAGTAAATAATTAGACCAGTTAAAATTACAAGTGTATAAAGCACTTGATTACTTATTATTTTCTTGTAATAATAATTCACGCAAATTAGCTAATTCCATTTCCATTTTATACCCCAATACTTTTTCGTTTAACAAGGTTTGAAATTTTTCCCAAGGATACCATTTAACGTGTTGTTCAAAAGACCAATGAATTACATAAATTCCTTTTTGCAATGGGATCCATTCAAACCTTACAATATAGGGCCTTTGGCCAGTTGCCACCCAGTCATAGGTTACAGAAGTGTCGTTTTTCGCAACCAACTTAATGGTTTGTGTACCTATATAAACAGTACTATCCTTCCAAGTAGCCTTGTTTTGTTTCCAATCACTCATCCAGTTTTGCCATTGATTTAAATCACTAACAAAATGTTCAATTTGAGTGGCGTTGGCACTGACTTCTACTGCCCTTGATACCATTACGGTAGAGGGAAATAAGGATGATATAGCAGTTATAATTGCACTTAATACAATCAAACTGATTATTACTAATTTAATTAAACGCATTTATTCCCATTTAAAGATTTTGAATGCAATGGCATATACAACAACAATCCAAATTAATAAAATAGAGATATCACCCCAAGAGTCAATCAAGCTATTTCCTTCGAACGAAATATCACGCATAGCATTATTAAAATGTGTCAAGGGTAATATTTTACAAAAGGGCTGCATCCAAGCCGGAAAATTGTCAATTGAAAAGAAGGTGCCCGCTAATAAGAATTGTGGAAGCGTAAAGATATTGGCCAAAGGAGGAATGGTACTTTCGCTTTTTGCGACACCACTTACAATAAAACCAAATCCCATAAATAAAACCAAGGCTATAAAACTTAGTACCATGATGCTTGCAAATGTCACAAACCCATGCACTAAAGTAAACTTAAATGCAAAATGCCCGATGCCTATAATTACAACAGCCGTAATTAATTGAAATAATACCCTACTTAAAGCTTCGCCTAAAATAATATATAACCTTCTGATAGGTGTTGCATAAAAACGCTTTAATACCAACTGTTGTCTTAAATTAAAAAACAAGAAAGCAACACCAAATACGCCGGAGCTCAATAAAGAGAACCCCATTTGTCCTGGTAAAATAAAATCAATGGTCCGATAAATTCTACCTGGTACTTGTTGCACTGTGTTATTCACTACCGCGATGGTAGGCGCATTAGGATAGGCAGCTTGGTTAATTTTACCAATTACAGCATTTAAAATAGATTTTACTAATTGTACATTTTGGGGATTCGCTGCTTCTGAACTTATTAAATTAATTGTATAAGGCGCATTCTCAACTCCAGACTTTTCGATATGAATTAAAGCAGTAATACGGCCTTTAGAAAGTTCGTTTTTCATTTTAACCGTATCGCCGTGCACAAAATTAAGCCCTGGTATTTTTTTGATAGTAGCATACACGGGATTCAATGTGTCTGAAGAAGTATCCATGGCAACATTTACATTAATATTACCACCACTGCTCATAAAGCCAAATACCAAGATAAATATCATAGGAAAGGCTACACTAAAAACAACCGCAGAAGGACTTCTGAATGTGGATTTTAAACTAGCTTTTGTAATGGCTAGCATGGCTTTTACCTGACTATAAGGACGCATATTATTATGGATGATTCACCACAAAGATAGGCATTCGAGTTTGAGGTTGACCCATCATTTGTTTAATGGATTTAATTTGCTGTAAAGCCTGCCATTGGTCTACCCCAATTTCTTCCTGAATAGCCTTTGTCTTTACCTTATCCTCATACCCTCCAAGTAAATCTTCTAAAAATGATTTGTTTTCTGGATAGGATTTTAAGCCATACCCTTTCAAATGAGCCATTTTCGCTGCCGACGCAATTGCATCATTCAAATCGCCAATACGATCCACTAAACCAACCTTAATTGCATCAGCTCCTATCCATACGCGACCTTGCGCTATAGAATCAATAAATTCAACATTCTTTTTTCTCCCTTGTGCCACTCTTGATTTAAAAGCATAATAAATACTATCAACCCCCGCTTGCATAAATCTTTGCTCTGTTGCGTTTAAGGCTCTAGTAGTCGAAGGGGCATCGGCATAGGTAGATGTTTTAACTCTATCAAAAGTAATACCCAATTTATTTTTCATAAAGTTACCCAAATTAGGCACTACCGAAAACACACCAATAGAACCCGTTATGGTATTGGCTTCTGCATAAATAGAATCTGCGTTGCATGAAATATAATATCCTCCAGAAGCAGCTAAATTGCCCATACTAACTACTACTGGTTTTTCTTTCTTCAACAAATCAATTTCTCTCCAAATAATGTCACTAGCTAAAGCGCTTCCTCCTGGAGAATTTACTCTTAACACCACTGCATCAATAGTTTTATCATTGCGCAATTTTTGAAGTAGCGCACGATAGTCATCACTAGCAATAGCATCTTTCTCGTTTTTGCCCATTACAATATCTCCATCCGCAAAAATAACAGCAATTTTACCCGAACCAGAACCTCTAATCGCCACTGCAGAAGCATAGTCATTAATACCTGTGAAAGCAATATCCTCCGCTTTAGCAATATGCAATTTCTTGGCCATTATCTTTTTTACTTGATCATCATAATACAACCCGTCTAATAAATGATGATTTAACGCGTCATTTGCATTCTGAATTTTACCCTCGTCAGACCAAGCCTTTAAAGTATCTGCATTTATATTTCTTTGGGCTGAAGCACCTTGAATGAAACTACTGTAAACTCCATTTAACCAAACACTAGTTTGTAATTTATTGGCAGGAGACATTTCGGTATATCTAAAAGGTTCGGTTGCACTTTTAAATTTGCCTGCATAAAAAACCTGTGGTTGAATTTCCAACTTATCTAACAACCCCTTTAAGAACATTGTTTCATAGGAAAATCCTGACCACTCCAAGCCACCTTGAGGATGTGCAAATATTTGATCTGCAACATTCGCTATCCAATACCCTTTTTGTGTTATAGTTTCTCCGTAGGCAATGATAAATTTATTTGACTTTTTAAAATCCAATAAAGCAATTCTAATTTCTTCGGACGATGCATATCCATTTGGATTTTGTTGACACTTAATATAAATTCCCTTTATGGTTGAATCAGTTTTTGCGTGATGTATCAATGCAATCAATTCAGATAAACTAGGAACTTTGCCTTTTTTCTTATTTAATAGTTCAGTTACAGCATCTGATTTAGTTTGCTCTGGAAAATTCTCCGCAATATCTATAACTAAGACAGAATTAGGCGCCACTGTTTTTTGCTCTTCTTTCGACAATCCAGATGCCATGCCTATTAGCAAAACAAATCCGATTATTGAAAATATAAACAAGGCTAATAAACTAGCTAAAAAGATTTTAAAGAAATTTTTCATGCAGAAGGTATTGAAATAAAGATTCCACTAAAATAGACACAACTAAAATAGGGTAACGCTGTAAAATTATGGATATTTGAGCTACTTTTATAAACCTTCTATGAACAAAGTATACCTCTTGATAGGTGGCAATATGGGCGACCGAGTGGCAAACCTAGCACTAGCCCTAAATCTTATTGAACAGGAAGCTGGATCAATACACGCATTGTCATCGATATACGAGACTGCCGCATGGGGATTTACCGACCAACCTGATTTTTTAAACCAAGCTATATTTATACATACCCTTCTGGATGCAACTTCATTAATGAAATGCTTACTAGGCATTGAAAAAAAGATGGGAAGGGAAAGAGATATTCCATTAGGACCAAGAATTATTGACATTGATATTATCTATTTTAATGAGGAGATTATACAAACCGAACTACTTACAATTCCGCATCCCCGTCTTACCGAAAGAAGGTTTGTTTTATTGCCTTTATCTGAGATTGCCCTAAACTATATTCATCCTGTTTTACTCAAAACCAATGAATCATTGTTGAAAGAATGTGGAGATTCTTTAGCTGTGTATAAAAAAAGCAATTTGTAAGCTTTTGCCTTACTATATTTGGCCAAGTAGAATAGGAAAAAATTATGAATCATCGTTTTATAGCAATTGAGGGGAATATTGGAGCTGGGAAAACTACGCTTTCGCATTTACTATCACAACATTATAATGCAAAGTTGGTTTTGGAAGAATTTGCTGAAAATCCATTCTTAACTAAGTTTTACGAGAACCCAAAACAATACGCATTCCCATTAGAATTATTTTTTTTAGCTGAGCGTTTTAAACAACAGCAGGAACTAGTTAAAAATAAAGATCTGTTTCAAGAAGTAACTGTATCGGATTATATTTTTACAAAGTGCTTACTGTTTGCAAAAGTGAATTTACCTGAGGAAGAATTTAGATTGTATCAAAAAATGTTTGATGTTTTTTATCAGCAATTAACTCCGCCAGATATTATCATTTATTTGCACGCGCCTGTAAATCGTTTGCAAGGAAATATTAAAAAAAGAAATAGAAAATTTGAGCAAGCTATTCCTGACGAATACTTATTTAAAATACAAGAGACTTATACTAGCTATATAAAGCAGCATAATGTTCGCACTATTTTTGTAGATGCAAGCAATGCCGACTTCTTATACAACGAAGCACATTTTAAAGTTATTACTGATGCGCTTGAGAAAGACTTAGACGAAGGGCAGCACTATTTTAATTTGCCATAAACCAATACTATGGAAACATCGCCGACCATCCTGAAAAAAGATCCATTTGCTGCCTTAAAAGTAGTAGAATTTAGGAACCTGATGATTGGTCGTTTTTTGTTCATTATGGGATTAAGAATGATGGGCACTTTAGTTGGATGGTGGATATACGAATTAACCAACCAGCCTTTTGCCATAGGATTAATTGGTTTAGCCGAAGTTATTCCAGCAGTTTCATTAGCACTATATGCAGGGCACGTAATTGACATTAGTGAAAAAAGGAAGCTATTATTACGCGGCGTTGTATTGTATTGGGTTTGTGCATTAGGCTTACTTGGCCTTTCCTATTATAACGACAAAACCGATCATATTGCAAACAACAATACCCTTTTGATTGCGGCTTGTATTTACTTTTTAATTTTCTGTACAGGTATTATTCGATCATTTACAGGACCAAGTTTTGGAACCATCGTAGGTAGTATCATGCCAAAAAATTTATTACAAAATGCAACAACTTGGAGTCAAGGCATTTGGCTTACTGCTTCTATTTTAGGACATGCCATTGTAGGTTTTATTATCGCAGGTTTTGGACATACTGGCTCACTAATTGTCGTTGTTAGCTTGGTTGGTTTAGGATTTATATTTATTTCTAAAATAAGTCCACTACCTCCACATGCAGATATTGTTGTTGATCAAAAACCAATGGAGAGTGTTAAAGAAGGATTAAGATTTGTGTTTAATACCAAGGAAGTACTTGGCGCACTATCATTGGACTTATTTGCAGTTTTATTTGGAGGCGCAGTAGCAATGATTCCGGTTTTTGCTAAAGACATTTTAAATGTCGGACCCATTGGCTTTGGCTGGTTAAACGCAGCTTCAGATATTGGCGCTATTCTTATTATTTTCATAATCACATTATTCCCTGTGAATGCAGGTCAAGGAAAGAAATTATTATTAGCAGTAGGCGGATTTGGAATTTGCATTATTGTATTTGCACTTTCTAAAATGTTCTGGATTTCTTTTGCAGCCTTGGTCATAAGTGGGATTCTAGATGGATTCAGCATGATTGTGCGTGGCACCATAGTGCAATTAAAAACACCCGATCATATGCGTGGCAGGGTCATGAGTGTCAATTCCATGTTTATCAATAGCAGTAACGAATTAGGTCAATTTGAAAGTGGCGTAGCAGCAAAATTAATGGGTGTAATTCCTTCTGTTGTCTTTGGTGGTTCCATGACTTTATTAGTAGTGTTCACCACTTGGTTTAAAGCACCTAGCTTAAGGAAAATGGAGTACTAATTCGTTCCTAAGAAGCCTGCCTTACTAGCCTTTGGAAAGCAAGCCAATCATTACATCATGTACTGCAGGACAGAATTCAGCATTCTTCATGGTAATAGCAGAACGTTTAAAAAACACATCCTCATCGGTATAAGGAAATCTTTCACAATCCGAAGGTCGGTAATCATAAATACTGCAAGTATTATCCTCGTCTAAAAAGGCACAAGGTCTTGTTTTTACAACATAATCCCCTTCGTTATCCATTGACAAATACTTCTCAATAAAAGCAACTTCTTTCATACCCATCGCTTTACTAATCCTTTTAATATCTGGCATTTTAAAGCGGGGGGAATAGTTCTTACAACATCTAGCACAGTCTAAGCAGTCAATTTTTTCAAAAGCAGCCTCATGCAATTCAGGTAATTGCTTTAAAATAACACGTTTGTCCACTCTTTTTAAAAAGTTTTGGAACTTTTTGAGTATCTCAGGTGCCGGCGTTTCGTATAAATGTTCAACAGATTGGTCCATAATAGGCCACAAATGTAACCCTTTTAAAGGTCATCCACAAGCTTTCCCCACCCATATCAAAAGGACTCCTTAGCCTTTGATTATTAAGTATCTTTGTGGCCATTTAAAACCTCCTTTTATGTTGCAATCGAATACAAGTGGCGCAGAGTTTATCAAAAGGCATATTGGCCCAAATGACGCCGACACGCAAAAAATGTTAGAAAGCATTGGCGCTAAGTCATTGAACGAATTAATCGAAAAAACAGTTCCTAATAATATTCGCTTGAAAAAGCCAATGAATATTCCCGAAGGATTGACTGAATTTGAAATGTTACAATCACTTCAATCAATTGGAGCAAAAAATATTATTGCAAAAAACTTTATTGGTCAAGGTTACTACGGCACAATTACGCCAAGTGTGATTTTGAGAAATATATTTGAAAACCCAGGTTGGTATACACAATACACTCCTTACCAAGCCGAAATTGCACAAGGCCGTTTAGAGAGTTTATTAAACTACCAAACCATGGTAGCCGATTTAACTGGATTGCCTATTGCGAATGCCTCATTGTTAGACGAAGCAACAGCAGCTGCAGAAGCAATGGCAATGATTTTTAACCATGTTAATAAAACAGATGCCGTAACGCAACCAAAATTGTTTGTTGACGCATCTATTTTCCAACAAACAAAGGATGTATTAGCTACGCGTGCTAATCCAATTGGCATTCAATTAGTAGAAGGCGATTATCAATCAATAACAATTGACGGTACTTTCTTTGGCGCTATTTTACAATATCCAAATAGCAAAGGAAGTATTGAAGCATATGAAACATTTATTAATGAAGTTCACCAAGCTGGTGGATTGGTGATATTAGTTGCAGACATTTTAGCATTAACATTATTAAAGAGCCCTAGTGAATTAAATGCCGATGTTGCTGTGGGTAACACACAACGTTTTGGTGTTCCAATGGGATTTGGTGGACCTCATGCTGCTTACTTCGCAACTAAGGATGAATTTAAAAGAGGAATGCCTGGTCGTTTAATTGGTGTGAGTGTAGATGCACAAGGCAATCGTGCTTTAAGAATGGCCTTGCAAACACGTGAACAACATATTAAGAGAGAAAAAGCAACTTCTAATATTTGTACTGCACAAGCATTATTGGCTAACATGGCAGTAATGTATGCTGTATACCATGGTCCAGCTGGATTAAAAAAGATTGCCGAAAAAGTACATGGCTTAGCACAAAGCTTAGACCAACAATTACAATCTTTAGGATTACAACAAGCAAATGCATATTACTTTGATACATTATTAGTAAGTGGATTTAACACTGCTACATTAAAGAAATTTGCAACAGATGCCGAAATTAATTTCAATTATTTACAAGATGGTAGCCTAAGCATTACAATTGACGAGACTACTTCCATAACAGATATTCAAAATGTAGTTGCATTGTTTGAAAAAGTAACTGGCAAAAAAGCAAACGCAATTAACGCGTCTGTTAAAAACGCAAACATTCAACCTGAATTAGTTAGAACTTCAAAATATTTATTGCACCCGGTATTTAATACACATCATAGTGAAACACAAATGATGCGTTATATTAAGCAATTAGAGAACAAGGATCTTTCTTTAAATACAAGCATGATTAGCTTAGGTAGCTGTACTATGAAATTAAATGCAGCAACTGAAATGATTCCAGTTAGCTGGCCTGCGTTTAGTAGTATGCACCCTTTCGCTCCTAGCCATCAAACATTGGGTTACCAAGCATTAGCAAAAGAATTGAGTGCTTACTTATGTGAGACTACTGGCTTTACCGCTTGTAGCTTACAACCAAACAGTGGTGCACAAGGTGAATACGCTGGTTTATTAACTATTCGCTCTTATCATCAAGCACGTAACGAGGCACATCGCAATATTGTATTAATTCCAATTAGCGCCCACGGCACTAACCCTGCCAGTGCGGTCATGGCTGGGTTTAAAGTAGTAGTGGTTGCTTGTGATGCTGCAGGAAATATTGATGTTGCAGACTTAAAAGCAAAAGCAGAACTACATGCAGCTAATTTAGGTGCCTTAATGGTTACTTACCCTAGCACACATGGTGTATTTGAAGAAACTATTATTGACATTTGCCAAACCATTCACGATTTTGGTGGTTTAGTATATATGGATGGTGCCAATATGAATGCTCAGGTTGGTTTAACAAGCCCTGGTAATATTGGTGCAGACGTTTGTCACTTAAACTTACATAAAACATTCGCCATTCCACATGGTGGAGGTGGACCTGGCATGGGACCAATTTGTGTAAATGATAAATTAGCTCCTTATTTACCTGGTCATAATAATAATGGGAATGGCGCGAACGCAGTGAGCGCAGCTCCATTAGGGTCTGCTAGTATTTTATTAATTAGCTATGCTTATATTAAAATGTTAGGTGCCGACGGTTTAACGCTTTCTACCGCATTTGCCATAATGAATGCTAATTACATGAAGTCAAAACTAGAAAAATGCTATACCATTTTATACGCCGGTAAGAATGGAACTTGCGCACACGAATTTATTATTGACCTAAGACCATTTAAAGCAAGCGCAGGTATTGAAGCAGAAGATGTTGCAAAACGTTTAATTGATTATGGTTTCCACGCACCAACAGTTAGTTTCCCGGTAGCAGGTACCATTATGATTGAACCCACTGAAAGTGAGGACAAAGGAGAATTAGATCGTTTCTGTGATGCCTTAATTGGTATTTATAATGAAATTAAAGCGGTTGAAAATGGACAATTGGATCGTACAGATAATCCTTTGAAAAATGCACCTCATACACAAAAAGTGATTTGTGCAGACGAATGGAATCATACGTATTCAAGACAAACTGCGGCCTTCCCTCTTCCTTATGTACAAGCAAGTAAATTCTGGCCAACTGTAGCTAGAGTAAACAATACACATGGTGATCGTAATTTAATTTGCACTTGTGAGCCAGTCGCTTCTTATGCTTAACTGAGACTCATCCAATAACTATATAACAAAGCCTCGTCTAAACAGATGGGGCTTTGTTATTTTAGAAATACGACTTTGAGGTAGATTTCTATATCATATCTCCAATGGTACCTGCATGATTTTTATTGTTGAGCATAAACTCATACAAGCCGATAATTTTATCCTTGTCCATAATTCTATGGCTTAATTTTTCAAGATCTGATTCTAATGATTTCAACTTCTTATTATGCACCTCATACTGAATAACATATTCGTCAACACGGGAGTTCTCTGTATTGTCAATAGTTTCCAATATCATTGAACCATCTCCAGTTAATAACCACTTGATGTTCAACTCTGGGTACACTTCGCAAATTCTAATTAATATGTCTGAGCCAACAGAGCCATTATGCTTTAACTGTTTGGCGATATAGCCATTGGACAAATTGATTTTTCTTTCAAAAGCATAAGGTGCGATTGATTTAAACTGTAGGTACATTGCAATTCTTTCAATTGGTTTCATAGTGTGTATTTTAATTGGTTAAATCCTACACCAATATTAAAACCAAACTATTTGCTATTGTAAAAACTTAGGCCTCATTTTAAAGACACATAGGCCTTATTTTAGAAAAAATTATAATAAGCTGCTATTGTTTTTCGCTCAATTCCAGCCATCTTAATTCAGCAGCTTCTAACTCGTGGTTTATATTTGCCAAGGTTTCACTTAAAGAAAGTATTTCGTCATATTTTAAGCTAGGGTTATTAAGCTGTTCCGTTAACGCCGCTTTTTTCTCCTCTAGCAAAGGCATATTTTTATTTAAATTCTCCAACTCTAATTTTTCCTTATACGTCATTTTCTCTGCAGTTTTCTTTTCAGCAACTACAGGAACTGGTGTAACCATTTTTTCGGCTACCGGTGCTTGTTCTTTTGAAGAACTAATATCCGAACTTACCGATGTATAGCTTTGCTTTGACTTTTCTAAAATTCTAAACTGCGTATAGTTACCAGGATAATCACGAATCACCCCATCTCCCTCAAATATAAATAAGTGGTCTACCAACTTGTCCATGAAATACCTATCATGCGAAACCAACAATACACATCCTGCATAGTCTAACAAGAATTGTTCTAAAACAGCCAATGTAGGCAAATCCAAGTCATTGGTAGGCTCATCCAAAATTAAGAAGTTGGGGTTCTTAAATAGTATCGTTAATAATTGTAAACGCTTTTTCTCTCCTCCACTTAATGCACTTAAATAAGTGTATTGTTTATCAGGCGTGAACAAGAATAATTCTAAAAACTGCGCTGCGCTTAAGGAACCCCCACTTGCTAAAGGAAATTGTTCTGCAAATGTTTTCAAGTACTCAATAACACGCATGTCTTTTTTGTATACCAATCCTTCCTGTGAAAAATGACCAAAGACAATCGTCTCACCCACATTAATTTTTCCACTGTCTGGTTGCGTAATACCTTGCAATATTTGCAGGAAAGTAGATTTACCAACACCGTTCTTTCCCACAATACCAATTCTTTCACCCTTACTAAATGTATAATCAAAACCTTTTAATACCACTAAGTCTCCATAAGATTTATATACTTTTTTTGCCTCAATAATCTTACCACCTAAGCGGGTCATTTTCATATCCAATTGCAAATTGGTATCGTCTATTTTTTGTTTAGCCTTTGCTTCTACTTCATAAAAGTTATCCTGTCTGCTTTTGCTTTTAGTAGTTCTAGCTTTTGGCTGCTTGCGCATCCACTCTAGTTCTTTTCTAAAAGTATTTTTCGCCTTGTCTATGCTTGCTAATTCTGATTCGATTCTTGCGGCCTTCTTTTCTAAATAATTCTCGTAGTCTCCTTTATAGGTATACAAATTCTCTCGCTCTAATTCCCAAATCTCGTCTGTTACCGATTCTAAAAAATACCTGTCATGCGATACCAATAACAAAGTGACTTTTTCTTGCTCTAAATAATTCTCTAGCCATTCAATCATATTTAAATCCAAATGATTCGTTGGCTCATCCATTAACAATAACACATGCTTAGGTTCAAAGCCGATTTGAATTAATGTTTTTGCTAAAGAAACACGCTTGCGCTGTCCTCCACTTAATTTTGAAACAGGCTGCTCTAAATGGTGAATATTTAATTGTGTTAAAATAGTTTTTACTTTAGACTCAAAATCCCATGCATTGCTCTCCTCCATCTCCATAATGGCATTGGTAATCAAATCCTCGTCCTCTGTTTCCATTGCCATCTCATAATTACTGATGGCCTTCATGGTAGGATGATCCTGGTTAAACAAGTTTTGTGTAACCGTAGCAGTTTCTATAAATTGAGGGTCTTGTTCAAACATCACCAAGTGAACGTCCTTATGTATTTTACAAGTACCTGCATCGGGATGTTCTTTGCCCGATAAAATACGTAATAAAGTACTTTTTCCTACCCCGTTTCGGGCAATCAAGGCAATTCGGTCACCTTCATTAATATTAAAACTAATGCCCTTAAAAAGGGGGGTAATTCCATAACTTTTAGTCAATCCTTCTACAGATACATAATGCATGGCGCAAAGATAAGCCCCTAGTACAAGTAAGCCGTATTTTATTGTACTTTTGTCTCTATCAAACTTAAATAGTTTAAAAGATGAAGCAATTTGAGGTGCCTACAGGTTATCGAAGCCAATTGATTACAGCCATCAAGCAAAAAAGAAAAGCGGACGATAAATTAAAGAAAGATTATAGCCCAACCTTGTTGGACCTTGGCACTGTGCAATTTTATTTAGCACGTCATTTTGGGTTTTGCTATGGCGTGGAAAATGCCATTGATATTGCTTACAAAACAATTGAAGAGAATAAAGGTAAAAGAATATTTTTATTAAGCGAGATGATTCATAATCCGCAAGTGAATGCCGATTTAATTCAAAAAGGGGTGAAGTTTTTACATGATACAAATGGTAATGCAATAATACCACTTAGCGAATTGACTGCAGACGATGTAGTTATGATTCCTGCATTTGGAACCACTTTAGAATTAGAGAAAATAATACAAGACAAAGGAATAGAAATACAGAAATATAATACCACTTGTCCATTTGTCGAAAAAGTATGGAACCGAAGTGAGCAAATTGCAAAAAAAGGCTACTCTATCATTATTCATGGAAAACCAAAACACGAAGAAACTAGAGCAACTTTTTCACATGCTGCAGCAAACACTCCTACCTTGGTTGTCAACGACATGCATGATACCCAATTGCTTGGCGAATACATTCTTGGTAATTTGACGGATGCACAATTTGAAAGCCACTTTTCCAATAGATATTCCAATGGATTTAATCCTGCCAAAGATTTAGAAAAAATTGGCGTTGTAAATCAAACAACCCAATTAGCAACAGATACACAAGCTATATCGGATTATCTAAAGCAAACAATGACCCAAAAGTATGGCAAGGATACAATTGCCGAACACTTTGCTGACACTAGAGACACCTTATGTTATGCAACGAACGACAATCAGTCGGCAGTAATTGGCTTACTAGAAACTAGCGCAGACTTAGCAATAGTAATGGGTGGCAAAAACAGTAGCAATAGTTCTCACCTAGTTGAATTATGCGAGCAAAAATTGCCCACTTATTTTATTGACGATGTAAGTAAAATTATAAGCGCCAACGATATTATTGCTACAAATTGGGAAACCAAGGAAGCTGTAAAAAAACAAAACTACTTGCCAAAGCAAGATGTAGTTAAAATACTTATGACTAGTGGAGCAAGCTGTCCAGATACCGTTGTAGAATCTGTGATTAGAAAAATCGCCTCTTATTTTGAGAAAGAAGAAGCCCTTGAAGATTTAATGAATACATGGACTATCGAATAGGATGTAGAAAATTAAGCTAGCTAAGTTTCTACATAAAACTAATTAATTAAAGCAATTCTTTCCTTTGCCCAATTCAATGCAATTTCAAATTGCTCCTCTCTATTAATATGGCTATTATCCAATACCAATGCATCTTCCGCTTGCTTTAAAGGACTGTGTTCTCTTGTACTATCAATTAAATCTCTATGTTGTAAGTTTTCAGCAACTTCTTGCATGGTAATATTAGGATTTGTTGCTTGCAACTCTAAGAAACGTCTATTAGCTCTTATGGCAGGATCGGCAGTCACAAATATTTTAAGTTCAGCATTAGGAAATACTACGGTGCCAATATCACGACCATCCATTACGATTCCTTTTGCTATTCCCATTGCTTGTTGCTGTGCCACCGCAAAGTCTCTAACAGCAGCAATTGCAGCTACCTCACTCACTTTACTACTCACCGTCATTTCACGAATCAACAATTCTACATTTTCGTTATTTAAAAACATGTCACTTTTTTGTGAACTAGTATTATACTGAAAATTCAACTTGATATTTGACATAGCTTTTTCAATAGCAGCTGTATCATTAAATGCAATTCCATTTCTTAAAAAATATAAAGCAATAGCACGGTACATAGCGCCTGTATCAATGAATACATACTCTAATTTTGCAGCCAAGGCCTTTGCTAATGTGCTTTTGCCACATGAAGAAAATCCGTCTATCGCGATAATTATTTTATTTGACATATAACTATGATGCTACAGTGATAGTTTGTGTTTTAGGAAGATTCGCATTACGAATCGCAATTTGACGAACAGCTTGAGAAACTACAGCTCTTAAAGCGTTCTTCGAAATTTCATCATCTCCCACCATTGCTGGCACACCCGCATCACCACCCTCACGTATGGATTGTACCAAAGGCACTTGGCCTAAGAAAGGTAAATCATATTCCGCTGCTAAATTTCTACCTCCATCTTTTCCAAATAAATAATATTTATTGTCTGGCAATTCCGCTGGCGTGAAATAAGCCATATTCTCAATCAATCCAATGATTGGCACTTTTACATTTGCTTGACCAAACATTGCAATTGCTTTTTTAGCATCCGCCAAGGCAACAGTTTGTGGTGTAGTTACAATCACAACGCCCGTTACAGGAACAGTTTGCATAATGGTTAAATGAATGTCCCCCGTGCCAGGAGGCATGTCTATCACTAAATAATCAAGCTCTCCCCAGTCTACATCTGTAATAAATTGACGTATTGCACTGCTTGCCATAGGACCTCTCCATACCACCGCATCTTTTTCATCTACCAATAATCCAATACTCATTAAACTAATGCCATATTTTTCAATTGGCAGTATAATACCTTCGCCATTTGCATCTTTCATTAGTGGTCTTTGGCCTCTTACACCAAACATTATTGGCACACTAGGCCCATAAATATCTGCATCCATTAAACCCACTTTTGCACCACCCTCCGCCAATGCCAAAGCAAGGTTTGCAGAAACAGTGCTCTTACCTACTCCACCCTTTCCACTCACTACAGCAATAATATTTTTTACCTTAGATAAAATCGTGTCATCTACTTTACGAACCGAACTTGTGTTTGAAGTAAAGCCCACTGCAATAACTGCCTCTTTATTAACCAACAATTTTATAGCATTCTCACACGCATTTTTCATCATGTCTTTCATGGGACATGCTGGCGTAGTTAAAACAATAGTGAAACTCACATTATTGCCATCTACCTTTAAATCTTGAATCATATTTAAAGTCACCAAGTCCTTTCCTAAATCGGGCTCTTGTACATTACTCAGCGCTTTTAGTATGTCTGCTTCTGTCATTTTGGAAGTTTTTGTTAAAAAGTTAAAAACACGAGCAAAGTTAACTTATGCATGGCTTATTTTAGCAAAAATTTCAACCTTCTGGCTTAAATTTGTACAGACATGAAAAAGACTACTATATTCCTTATTATCGCAATATTAGGATTGGCTAGCCAAGCTGCCAATGCACAACAAACTTTACAAAATAGTCCTAATATTTACCGAGACTCTGTTGTACAATTATACGGCGTTGTTATGACTGCAGATAGTTTAAAGGCAATCCCTTTTGCTAGCGTTGTAGTGAATAAAAAAGGACGAGGTACTATTACTAATAATGATGGGGTTTTCTCCATTGCAGTGAATAAAGGTGAGCATATCACTTTTACTTGCATGGGGTTTAAAGATAGAACCATTTTAATTCCAAAAAATTTAGAAGGCAATCAATATAGTGTAATTCAATTAATGGTTAATGATACCAATTTCCTACCTGCTACTATTTTAAAGCCAAGACCAACCAGAGCACAATTTGAAAGAGATTTTGTAAATGCAAAAGTGGATGATGATTTATTTGAAACTGCGCGCAAGAACACAAGTGAAAGTCAAAAAAGAATCATGCTTGCGAACCTCCCACATGACGGAAAAGAAGCAGTTGGAGCTTCATTAACAAATCAAGCATCCAAATATTATTATTCTGGGCAATTGCCCCCAATGAATATTTTAAACCCAGCTGCTTGGAAAAGCTTTATCAATTCGTGGAAGCGTGGCGATTACAAATCAAAGAATTAAGCTGTGGTTTTATCATAAATTTATATAAATGAAAAAGATTGCTGTGATTGGAGCCGGTACTATGGGAAATGGTATTGCGCATGTGTTTGCTCAAAAAGGATTTCAGGTACATTTAATTGATACCCAAAAGGCAGCCCTAGATAAAGCCATCACAACAATTGAAAAAAATTTAGATAGGCAAGTTAATAAAGGAATTATAACTGCAGCAGAAAAAGCACATGCCTTACACAGCATCGCTAATTTCACTTCCATAGAATTGGGCGTGACAGATGTAGACTTAGTTATTGAAGCTGCAACAGAAAATAGTGAAATTAAAAAAAGTATTTTCAAGCAGATGGATCAATATGCAAAGCCTGATTGCATTTTAGCAACCAACACTTCCTCTATCTCTATTGCACAATTAGCAGCAGTTACTAGCAGGCCAAACAAAGTTATTGGCATGCATTTTATGAATCCCGTACCCGTGATGAAGTTGGTAGAAATTATTAATGGTGCCGCAACAGATACTACTACTACCAGTACCATTGTTGAACTTACAAAAACGATTGATAAAATTCCTTGTGTGGTAAAAGACGCACCGGGCTTTATTGCCAATCGTATTTTGATGCCAATGATAAATGAAGCGATACACGCCTTTTCTGAAGGCATAAGCGATGCGAATACGATTGATCAAATTATGAAACTAGGAATGGCACACCCAATGGGCCCTTTGCAACTAGCAGACTATATTGGGCTAGATGTTTGCAAAAACATTTTA
>CANFLP010000026.1 GCA_947447835.1 Bacteroidota bacterium | reverse complement strand
TCTAAAGCTGCGTTAGCTGATGTTTTTGGTAAATCTGCGCTGTCCGCGATGTGTGCGATTAATTCTGCTTTGTTCATAGATGTGTTTTTTATAGTTTTAAACGATAGAACAAATTTATTGGGTTTTATGAAACGAAAAAATATTTTGGCCTATTTTTTTAATTTTATTTTTCCACCAAACCCTTAAATAGTAAGGTTTTCCCGTCAAAAATACGCTAAATGTTTTAAATCATACTTTCACAATATCCGCTGAAACCCTTTCTGCCATTGCGTTTTATAATTTAAAAGGCTGAAATCTAGGCCTATGGCGTGTTTTAGCACTTTAAACTATCCACAATCAATTCACAATTCGCATAGTTGTAATGAAGTGGAAACATTGATCTCCCCAGGTTTTTAGGAGCTCATCCATGATGTCAGCCGATAGTTCATCCTGGTATTGGCCAAGGTTTTCGGCGTTTTGTGTAAATAATTGTAGGGTATAGGTTGGGGCCTGATCCTCGGCTATATCAATCTCATAAAATTTATGATCTTCAAAACAATTTGTTCCTTCTACCATTGGGATGAATTTACTTTTCATCCATTCTAACCATTGTCCTTGTAAAGTAGGTGCAATTTGAAAACTAATATTGTATACTAACATTTGCAGTAGATTTATTTTTTTAATTCTAACACAATCGGGCAGTGGTCACTATGTTTCACATTTGGTAAAATACTTGCCGATTTAATTTCTTTTTCTACACCGGGTGTGGTACATAAATAATCAATTCTCCATCCTTTGTTGTTTAATCTTACCGAAGGGAAACGTTGACTCCACCATGAGTAGGCGCCGGTTTCATTGGGGTTAAGATGTCTAAAACTATCTATCCAACCTGCGGCTAAAAATTGATCCATCCATGCTTTTTCTTCTGGTAAAAAACCCGATGATTTTTTATTCCCTTTTGGATCATGAATATCTATATCAGCATGCGCAATATTATAATCACCTGCTAAAATAATTTTTGGTCTTTCTTTCTTTAATGCTTCAATCCAAATGAAAAATTCATCCAGCCATTGATACTTGTATGTTTGTCTTTCGTCACCACTTGTGCCCGAAGGGAAGTAAGCATTTATAATAGTAAGGTCCCCAATATCCACTCTTATCACCCTTCCTTCAAAATCACTCATTTCATGACCGCTTCCACAAATAATTTGCGTGGGCTTTTTTTTGCTAAACACTGCAACGCCGCTGTAGCCTTTCTTTTGTGCTGAATGCCATGCAACATGATATCCTAGTTCAGTAAATAAAGTAAGATCAATATCAGCTGGTGTTGCTTTGGTTTCTTGTACGCAAAAAATATCAACAGGGTATTCTTTTAGCCAGTCTATCAGCCCTTTTTTTATAGCAGCACGAATGCCATTTACATTATAACTTACAATACGCATAAATAATTAATTAGGACTTTGAAATAGCTCGCCATAAGCCATTAGTAATAATAAGTTTGTTAAATTAATATCAATGTCAGAAGGTACGGTTACCATTTGGCGTGGTTTATTAGCGCCTTCTATGATCATCAATATTTTATTGTCAACTAGAATAGTTTTTTGTTGTTGTAACACACTAAACTCAATTTTAAAATTATGTTTGTAAACAATTCCCTCAATTACCTTGGCGTTTACAATTGCTATAGGCCCATAGTTCGTGCCTATATTGAATTTTTTTGTGGAATCGTATCCATTATAAATTTGATCTGGATAATAGAATTTTTCTTTTTCTTGATAGGACTCCTTTACTTTGAATTGCCCAACACTATCTTTTCCATCATATATGGTATGTGTTAGTTCTGGAATAAATAGTAATGCTTGTTGATTAATGAATAAATTATTATTTTCTGCCGCATCGGGGTTAAACTCTAAATAAGCTTCAAGTGTATAATCCTTGTTTGCATGTACATCTCTTAAGGGCTGAATAACTTGATAGTATTCCTTACTACTGGTGCCAACTCGATATTTTTTTATGTTTGCAGCTACCTGTTTAAATAGATAGTTGTCATTTTTATTTTTCAGGTCAATCTTATTTAAGGAAGCAGGTGCAATTCTGAGTAATTGCAATCCGTTTGTATTGGCAAAGCTTATAAATTGTTTACTGGTATCAAATAGGGTCCTTGGTTGATTGTGTATAATAGGCATCCAGTAATTATCTGTAGCATATGCGGCTGGTATTTTTGCCTCCACATATTCCATATCATTTGTAGTTGGGCTAAGTAAGCCAATGGCTTTAACAAGTGCTTGAAATTGGGCGGCAGGCGTTGTAGAAACTGTTGTTATTGGATATCCCATGCCTAGTGCTTGAATGGGAACCATGCCTAGTAGGATTGTTTTTTGTAGTATGCGCTCATGCTTTTGATTAAAAATATTACAAGCAATTACCCACATGGAATGTATACTGTCTTTTTTCTCTTCGCTAATGTCAACAGACTTATTTAGATACGCTGCAACCGGGTCAACTTCATAAATTTCTAAATATGCATGAAAAGGAATATCACGAGTTGTTTCCCAGTTAATTGTAATTTTTCCTACCTGGGTTTGCTTGCTTAATTCTTTTCTAATGGTTGGTTGTAGTGTGGATCTTTGTAAGTTGAGTTTTGTAAATAAACCCGTATCTAATGCCTTTTCGAGTGCAGAAATGTCATTAGGTAAATGCCAATAACTTAATTTAGGCTGTGTAGTTGAATATACTTGGATTTGTTCTAATGCAACCTGAGATTGACTAAAACTAGTTGAGTAAATAACTAGTAGAAGTAAAAGTAAAGGGTATTGAATGGTTTGTTTCATTGCTTTATGAATGCGGATCAAATTTAACTATTTTAGTGTACACCCATTCATTATTTATTATAACTTCAATGTATTGAGGACTGTTAATTTATAAAGTATGAGTGAGATCAAAAAAAAGATGCCAAGGCGTATCATACCAGCAAGTAATACCAATTATAACTTAGAAGGTCCCAAGGCTAGGATACATGAATTGTATTTTGCATTTCAGATATTCATTCAATTTATTAAGGGATTTAGAACATTACACTTTGTAGGTCCTTGTATTACCGTTTTCGGGTCTGCAAGATTTAAAGAAGATCATCCGTATTATATTAAGGCAAGAGAGATAGGCAAGCATATTGCTTACCTAGGATTAACTACCATGACTGGTGGTGGCCCAGGAATAATGGAAGCGGCCAACAGAGGTGCTTTTGAGGCAGGTGGAAAGTCAATTGGTTGTAATATCAAATTGCCTTTTGAACAGGTGCCTAATCCTTATACTCAAGTTTCACTTACTATCAATTACTTTTTTATCCGTAAAGTGCTAATGGTTAAATACTCTTATGGATTTATTATTATGCCAGGCGGTTTTGGAACCATGGATGAATTTTTCGAAACCCTTACTTTAGCGCAAACCAAAGTAATTAATGATTTTCCTATTGTTGTAATTGGGAATGAGTATTATCAACCATTTCATGATTGGATGGAAAGAATGATTGAGGCTGGAACTGTTTCGGAAGATGATAAAAAATTTATGTTATTCACCGATAGTGCTGAAGAAGCTATTGAACATATTGCCAAGTATGTTCGCCACAATTATAAAATTAAACCACGTAGACGCTTATGGTGGTTGTTTGAAAAAGTATAAATGCTGTAATAAAAAAGGTCCTGAATTTCAGGACCTTTTTTATTACATATAGTTAAATCTATTCAATTACAGGCTGTAACCATCTTGTGATATATTCAAGTGACTGGTTCTTACGTTTTGCATAATCTTCTACCTGATCTTGCTGAATTTTACCCAATCCAAAATACTGACTTTGTGGATTTGCAAAATACCAACCACATACACTTGATGCGGGATACATAGCTAAACTCTCGGTTAATGTAATGCCAGTATGTTGTTCGGCATCTAATAAATTAAACAAAGTATATTTTTCGGTATGATCTGGGCAGGCAGGGTATCCTGGTGCAGGACGAATACCAACATAATGCTCCTTAATTAATTCTTCATTCCCTAGTGTTTCGTCTTTAGCATAACCCCAATATTCTTTTCTTGTTTTTACATGTAAATATTCGGCAAATGCTTCAGCCAAACGATCGGCTAATGCTTGCAAAATTATTTTATTATAGTCGTCGTGGTTTGCTTCAAAATGCTTGATATGTTTTTCAATACCATGAATGGTAACAGCAAATGCACCTAAGTAGTCTTTTTTATTTTCAGTCGCTGGACAAATAAAGTCGGCTAATGAGAAGTTAGGTTGTCCCAGCGCTTTCTTAGATTGTTGTCTTAGGAAATGTAATTGAGTAGGGGTAGATTCCTTTTGTAATGTTACATCGTCTCCATTAGCACTTGCTTCCCAAAATCCTACTGCACCTTTTGCGGTTAACCATTGTTCCTTGATAATGGTTTGTAATAATGCATTGGCATCTTCATATAATTTACTTGCAACTTCACCTACTTTTTCATCGGTTAAAATAGCCGGGAAATTACCATGCAATTCCCATGCAATAAAGAATGGTTTCCAATCGATATAATCTACTAATACCGATAAATCGTTTATTTCAATTGCTTTGTTTCCAGTAAAGCTTGGAGTGGTTGTTTCAAACTTTGACCAATCAATTGGCATTTTGTTTTTTAACGCTTCTTGATAAGGTAGTGATTGCTTCACTGTTTTCTTATTATCAAAATCGGACTTCAGTTGTACATATTCTTTTTCTAAATTGCCTAAAAATGTAGCTTTTTGTTCCTTGTTCAATAAAGATCCTGCAACAGTTACACTTCGTGATGCATCCAATACGTGTATTACACCATCATTATATTCTGGAGCAATTTTTACTGCAGTATGCATACGTGAAGTAGTTGCACCACCAATCATTAATGGGATATTCATACCCCTGCGCTTCATTTCTTTAGCAATATGTACCATCTCATCCAATGAAGGAGTAATCAATCCACTTAATCCGATGATATCTACATCATGTTTTACGGCTTCTGCTAAAATTTTGTCAGCAGGTACCATTACACCAATGTCAATAATTTCGTATCCATTACATCCTAATACTACACCCACAATATTTTTACCAATATCATGAACGTCACCTTTTACAGTTGCTAATAATATTTTTGCTGGTCCTTTAGATTTTGCCCCTGGAGTTGCAGAAGCTAATTTTAATCTTTCTTTTTCTGCTTCGATATATGGAGTTAAAACTGCCACGCTTTTTTTCATTACACGTGCACTTTTAACTACTTGTGGTAAAAACATTTTACCTGCACCAAATAAATCACCCACTTGATTCATTCCGGCCATTAACGGCCCCTCAATTACTTCCAATGGCGCGCTGTATTTTTGTCTAGCTTCTTCGGTGTCCTCATCAATAAAATCGGTGATACCGTTTATTAATGAATGTGCTAAACGTTTTTCTACTGTATCATTTCTCCAAGCTAATTTTAATTTATTAGCTTCTTCCGAAGACTGGCCTGCGTTTTCTCCGCTAGCCTTAATATTATCTGCATATTGAATTAATGCCTCTGTTGCTTGATTGCTATCGTTGTTCTTGTTTAAGATTACATCCTCACATAAATTTCTTAATACTGGATCAATCTCATCATACACAGCTAGCTGTCCTGCATTTACAATACCCATATCCATACCTGCTTTGATAGCATGGTATAAGAATACTGCATGAATTGCTTCACGCACTGCTTCATTTCCTCTAAATGAGAAGGATACATTGGAAACACCACCACTTACTTTAGCTAATGGCATTTTTTGTTTAATAATACGAGTAGCTTCAATAAAGTCTACGGCATAGTTATTGTGTTCCTCAATACCAGTGGCTACTGCAAATATATTAGGATCAAAAATGATATCCTGTGGATCAAATCCTACCTGCTCTACCAATATTTTATAAGCACGTTCACAAATTTCAATCTTTCTATCTTTAGTATCTGCTTGTCCAACCTCGTCAAATGCCATTACAATTACTGCAGCGCCATATGCCTTACATATATGTGCTTGCTCAATAAACTTTGCCCCCCCCTCTTTCATAGAGATGGAGTTCACGATACATTTCCCTTGCACACATTTTAATCCAGCTTCAATAATTTCAAATTTTGAGCTATCAATCATGACAGGAATACGAGCTATATCTGGTTCGCTTTGCAATAAGTTTAAAAAAGTAGTCATGGCTTTAACACCTTCCAATAAGGCGTCGTCCATGTTTACATCAATTACTTGAGCGCCACTCTCCACTTGCTGACGTGCAACTGATAAAGCTTCTTCGTATTTATTTTCCTTAATTAAACGCGCGAATTTTTTTGAACCAGTTACATTGGTTCTTTCTCCTACGTTTACAAAATTAGTTTCAGGACGAATCACCAAAGGTTCTAGTCCTGCTAATCTCAAATAAGGCTTTATATGTATTGTTTCTTCACTCATAATGTTCTTGCTAATTATAAAAATCCAATTTCAATTAAATAGTTGTGTCTAAAATAGGTAATGCCCTTGGCGTTAGGTTACGAACATTGTCGGCCATTTGTTTGATATGGTCTGGAGTTGTTCCACAACATCCACCTACAATATTTACAAATTTATTTTTTGCCCATTCTTCAATAAAGTGTCCTGTTTGATGGGGTTCCTCGTCGTATTGTCCCATTGCATTTGGCAATCCTGCATTAGGATAAGCCGAAGTATAACAGGTAGCAATTTGGGATAGCTCTTCGATATGAGAGCGCATTTCTTGTGCACCCAAAGCACAGTTAAGACCTACACTCAATGGCTTAGCATGTGCTACTGATGTATAAAAAGCTTCTAAGGTTTGACCACTTAATGTTCTTCCAGATGCATCGGTTATAGTACCACTTATCATGATAGGTAATTCTGGTTTACCTAGTTTTCTAAAGTATTCTTTAATTGCAAATATGGCTGCCTTTGCATTTAAGGTATCAAAAATAGTTTCTACTAATAACACATCCACGCCGCCATCCACCAAACCTTTAATTTGTTCAGTATATGCTTCCACAACTTCATCAAATGTAACAGCCCTGAATCCTGGATTATTTACATCGGGAGATAAACTTAATGTTTTATTTAAGGGCCCTATAGATCCTGCAATATATTTATCGGTAGTATTTGGATGTTTTGATTTGTATTGTTCTATAGCATCTCGCACACATTTAGCTGCAGCAATATTTAATTCGTATGCTAGCTCCTGCATATCATAATCGGCCATCGCAATGGAAGTACTACTAAATGTATTCGTTTCAATAATATCCGCACCAGCTTCTAAATATTGTAAATGAATGCCTGTAATAATGGCTGGTTGTGTAATGCATAACAAATCGTTATTGCCTTTTACATCACTGTGCCAATTGGCAAATCTGGTACCTCGGTAATCTTCTTCGGTTAATTTATGGCGTTGAATCATGGTACCCATGGCACCATCAATCACCAAAATTCTTTTCTTAAGCGTCTCCTGTATTGACATAAATATATTTTTATGCAACATCCAAGCGGAGCTAATAACTAATAATAAAGGGGGCGATAATTGTATCGTTTATTAGTTCTTTTTTCCTTTCGGATGGCAGGTTGAACAATAAACAAATCCACCTGCAATGCGGTGCAAAGTTAGGTTACAATTAGCTTTTAGCCAAATTAAGGGCGTTGGAATATTAGGGAGCTAGTTTTATGCTTGTAGCTTATTGGTAGGTAGCAGTTACGTCTACATTAATCTTGTCTGCCACCATTTTAATCATAATGCCACCAATGCCGAAGTCCTTTAAGGTTACTGTGAATTGTGCACTTGCTTTTACAATGCCATTTTTGATTTCAACAACTCCATTTGTTTGAATGGCTTTGTTCACACCATGTACTTGCATGTTGCCAGTTACTGCAATTGGATATTTGCCATCTTTCTTAAAATCGACTGTATTTATGTTAGTTATTTGACCGCTAAATAGGGCACGAGGAAATTTATCACTCTCCATATATTCAGTGTTAAAGTGCTCTTCCATCTTACCCATATCAAAATGAAAACCCTTCATTAACATGATGAAACTTAACTTACCATTGGGTTCTAGACGACTTACTGCTTCCTTATTTAATGCATCTATATCATGATCGTCTGCTGCAATAAAACGAACTTGTGCAGTTTTAGTTTCTAATGTTTTTTGTGCGGATGCAAAATTGATGCTCAAAAGTGCAATGGATAATAACGCGATTATTTTTTTCATAAAATGTATTTATGGTAATTCAATGTTTGAACATTAAAATTAGTAACTATTTCTGAATTAACCTATTTTATATACTGTTGAATAGGTTGCCTATTGGATATACTCTTTCCAAGGGTCATCTCGTCGGCATATTCCAATTCGCCACCAAACGCAATTCCACGCGCGATGGTAGTAATGCGGCAAGTGTTGCTAGATAGCTTCTTTTGTATATAATAGATAGTTGTATCTCCTTGAATAGTAGGGTTTAATGCAAAAACAAGCTCGGTTACTTTGTCCTTATGGACTCTTTCAATAAGTTGATCAATGGTTAATTGTTCTGGTCCAATGCCGTCTAATGGTGAAATAATTCCTCCTAATACATGGTAGGTCCCATTATATTGTTGTGTATTTTCAATGGCAATAACGTCACGAATATTCTCCACCACACAAATCGTGTCTTTTTGTCTGCCAGAATTTGCACAAATAGAGCAAATGGTTCCATCACTGATATTGTAACACTTTTGGCAAAACTGAATTTCGTTGCGCATCTTTTGAAGGGTATCTCCAAACAAGGTAGTTACTCCTTTTTCTTGTTTTAATAAATGTAATACTAATCTTAAGGCAGTCTTTTTCCCAATGCCAGGTAGTTTAGCAAATTCTGCTACTGCGTTTTCTAATAAAGAGGAAGGTAACTGCATAGGATTGGTAAAACTACTTATTTATTATAAGATTCAATTCATTATCCCAATTAGCTCTAATTACTAATTTATTAGGTAGAACCAGTACTTTTTCTGGTTGTAGATTTTTATATCCAAATCCAAATTTTCCAGTATCCCATTTACCATTATTATTTTCGTCTTCTAATATTTTTAATTGAAATTCTCCAGCAGGAAGCTGTTCAATATTTAATAAGTTTTTAATAATCGGGTAACTAAATTTAATCTTATCATCCTGTGTTAATAGTAAAATTGGATTTTTATATTGCTCATAACCTGATAGTCTAATGATGCAGGACCCGTAAACAGAATTTGGCTTGGTTGTAAATGCAAGTGTATCTGTTTTTAATAGCTTATTATTGAGTGTATCCTTAATGGCATTTTGCGGTACTATTAAATGGAATTTTGTACTGCTTGGCCATGCATAATCTATCACCACAGTATTTAATGCAATGCTGTCTACATATACAGTATAGTCTTCGACAGCTTTATTTAAAGTGTCAGTTAATATTATAGGGAAGCTATCATTTAAGTGTATTGGACTTTCAAATACCAGATGTAAGTTGTGTAATAAGTCCTGCTCGCTTCCGTCTAAATTCTTAATATATCTTAATGACGGGGTATTGCGCTTTATTTGTTTATTATTACCAGCACTTGATTTTTTCTTTTCGGCTTTTGGAAATGCTTGGAATGCATATAAACGAATAGAATCTTTTTCTCTATTTGCTACAACTGGGAATGTATTAAAGGCAAATAGCTTTGTACTATCATCATACTTTTTGGTATAATCATTTGGGACTACAAAAATGTTAAATTGAGCATTGGGTAGGAAGTCGAATGCAAATTTCCCTTTGCCATTTAACTTGGTGAAATATAAGGGCCTACTCTTAAATATGGCAGTATCATTTCCAATTGGTTGTAAAACTACTAAGAGCGAACTATCTACTCTTCCTGTTTCGGCAAGTTTTACGGTGCCTTGAATACGCCCACTATCAATATGGTCACCTGTGCTAAACACGTAAGAAAAATTTTGAGCAATATTGCCTTCATTCACATCTCTAATAGCCGTTCCAAATTGTAAACGATAGGTAGTGTTTGATGCTAATGAATCATTCAGACGAATACGAAGGGTATTTAATTTTGATTCAACAAGTGGAGTGTTTTTTAAACTAGGGGAGATAATTAAATTTTCTTGAATACTAGTAGTGTTGATGTACTCATTAAAACCAATCCAAATTTCTTTTGGACTTACATTGGTTGCAGAGTCCTTTGGTTTAGCTGCAATTTTATAGGGAGGAATACTATCTCTTGGTCCTCCACTTGGGGGCACAATATTGGCGCAGGCCATTAAGGAATTTACAAGGTATACCGCCACCAAGGTTTTCACTATAAATACTGTCCAAGAAATTCTTTTCATCATAAATGCAAACTTAGTCAGATTCTTCCAAATCGCCATTCGGGATTTGGTGTAAAGCAACGGTTAATTCATTGTTTTTAACAAAATTACACCAATGACATTCCGGTTTGCCACATCCAGTATAAAAATCCTTTTCTTGTATCTTTTGCCAAACCGTTTGTATTTGCTGCGTTACTGTTGTAATGTCTGCGTCGCTAATATTGATAGCTACTTTTTCAAACTGCTTCTTTTTATTTGGCTCCACAAAATCAAATTCGGCGGTAGTTACTTCCCAGTTTTTAGGATGATGATTTAATAATATTTTATAAAAAACGGCCTGTCTCCAATAATCACCTCCATTAGGATACTTGTCGTTGGGCGCAAACAGTTTTTCTTTAGCATTTTCAACACTCCCTGTTTTATAATCGACAACTACTACTTGTTTCCCATTAAATTCTATTTTATCGATTGCTCCTTTTAATGGAATGCCATTTAAAACCACATTATTAATACGATACTCTGTAGTAACCACCTTATTCCATAATTGAGCATATTCATCATAGTATTTTGTTAAAACTATTTCCCCTTGTTCTTTCCTACTATTAAATTCAACCTGTGTGAATGCTTCTCTATGCCTACTCATGTAATAATTAAAATCCTGTATTAGCTCTTGTTTGTCTGGGAATACACTTTCACGCTCCGACATTTTTTTAAATAATTTATTCAAAGCATCGTGGACGGCAGATCCAAAAGTAGTGGCTTCTGATTTGCCCGATGGGACTCTTATTAAACTATTGTAATAAAAATGCAAAGGACATTTTAGGTAGTTATTTAAAGCCGTTACATTCATTGTAAACTGTTCCAACTTAGGACTGATAAAATCCTCCTCTAGTTGTTTAATTTGGGGCTGAATAGTGCTTTGTATATGCAATAGTTTATATTGCATTTTAATGTCTGGTAGTAATTGCTTTTCAGTGATACGCTTTTCATTTCCTTCAATCAATTCTATTACAAATTGACTTGGCTCGGCCACTTTACCATCGGCACGATTTAGTGCGTAAGATATTTGTAGTTCCTTTTTAGCACGGGTTATAGCTACGTAAAATAATCTTCTTAATTCCTCTTTGTCATCTGTATTTTCTAAACTACTTAAAACAGTGTCAGGTAAACCATATCCAATATTATTTGCTGCTCTTTTCTTTTCCCAATAATGTGCATTTGTCCCTGCCACAAATACATATTCAAATTCAAGGCCTTTGCTTCCGTGTGTTGTTAATAAATTCACACCACTTACGCCACCAGTTGTAATAGGCAATGGCAATCGAATGCCTTCTTTTTGCATTAGTTCAAGCATTTCAACCAAGTCCTTCAATTTTAAACTTGGACGACGATGTGTTTCTTCCTTTATAAAGTCAAAAAACTTTGTAATTACTTCTAATTCAAATCCTTTATTGCTTGATTGCAAAACCGATTGAATGATGCCCGTTTTTTGTAAAACCTGTTCTACTAAATTTAATAATGTAACATTTGCCACTTCGCTAATAAGTGACTCTAGCACCTGTGCTGCCTTTGCTAATTCTTGCACCCCACCTTCTTGAAATAAACTGCCCTGTACTTGTTGTGTTTTCTCTGCCAATACTTTTCGGAATGAATTTTCAGGAGCACCATATTTTAAGTGGTTTGCTTCAAACGTTAACTTGGCAATAGTTATGGGCGAAATATTCCACCATTTAAAATGGAGTATTTCAAAAAGCAAATTGGCGCCTTCATACGGTTGGTCTAATTCACAAACCAAATAATCCAAAATGGTGATGATTTGTTTTACCAAGGTTTGGTCTAATAAATTAGCAGTACGTCTTGTATAAACGGGTATATTCTTTTGTTGTAAAAAGTGAGCAATTTCTTCGCCGTATTTATGTTCTTTGTATAAAACTGCAATTTGATTTGGGGCTACTCCTTTTTCGGTAAGTTGTACAATTTGTTCAGTAATATCTATCATTTCCTCCTCGGGCACTTGATATGCAATGATCGCAGGATCAGCCGTTTCGCCTTGATTGTTTGGATGTGCTGCAATTAACTTCTTTTCTAAATTATTAATTTTATTTACAAGGCGTTCTTGATTATTATTTATTACAATAGTAGAAGCATCTAAGATTGCTTGAGTAGATCGGTAATTATTTTCCAAGACAATGGTTAACAAATCCTGTGCATATTGATTTTGAAAATGCAACATATTTTCAACGTTGGCACCCTGAAATCTAAAAATGCTTTGATCGTCGTCTCCCACAACAAATAAGTTGGGCTGATCCCAATAGTTTACAAGCAATTGTACTAATTCGTTTTGCGTACCACTTGTATCCTGAAACTCGTCTACTAAAATGTATAAAAAACGCTCTTGGTATTGTGCTAGTAAATTTTTATTTTCTTTAAATGCATTGATCACCCAGTTAATCATATCCTCAAAGTCATATCTATTGCGGTCCTTCATTAGTTGCTGGTAAACATCAAAACAGTTTATGGCTGCATTTAACTTTTCCATTTTTTCCACCTCGGCATCTACTAATCCTTGTTTTAAATCACCCGCCTCAAATTGTTTGTATTTTCTTTTATAAATAAATTCATCTCTAAAAGGAATCTCTTTAATATAATCTTGTACTTTCTCAATTAGATAGGCTGGTGTCCAACCTTCCTTTTTCATAGCACTAAACAATTTGGCCAAATTGCTCATTTCATAATATATATCTCCACGATATCTTTTTAGTGGATTATTTTTATCAAATCCATCTATCAGTTTTTTTAGTAATTCGATTTTCTCTAATTCAGAAATAGGATCAAGACTGGTCTTGTCAAATAAGGATAAATTATCTTGTATAATGTCATTACAAAAAGAGTGGAAAGTGGCAATATTTACTTTATAAGCACTTGTTCCAATAAAACTTACCAAACGCTTGCGCATAGCAATAGCCCCGGCATCGGTATACGTTAAACAAAGTATATTTTCAGGAGAGGTATCTGTCTCTAATAAAATCTTTCCAATTCGGGCGCCTAAAATTTGCGTCTTTCCAGTACCAGGTCCTGCAATGACCATCACTGGCCCTTCAATTGTGTTTACCGCAACTTTTTGTTGCTCATTCAGCCCTTCGTAAACTGCTTCAAATGCCCTTGCTTGTTCCAACTTGCTTATCATTTTATAAAATTAATGGCTTTCCTTGTAATCCCCACAACAAAAAGGCCGGTTCCTTGTTATACTTATATGTCAAAAGTATATACGCTCCACACCGTACAAAATTTACCCATTAGTTTGGGACAGGCCTGGGATTTTTTTAGCAGTCCTGCAAATCTTGCCAAAATCACACCTAATCACATGGGATTTAACATTATAAGTAAACACCATGGCGAAAAAATGTATCCAGGACAGATTATTGAGTACACTGTTAGCCCTTTATTGGGAATTCCTATGTATTGGATGACGGAAATTACTCATGTTCAGGAAGGCAAGTATTTTGTAGATGAACAACGTTTTGGTCCTTACAGCCTTTGGCATCATCAACATCATTTCAAAGCTATCCCGGGTGGCGTTTGTATGGAGGATATTGTACATTATAAAATTCCTTTTGGAATTTTAGGAGATTTGGCTCAATGGATACTTGTGAAAAAACAGCTTCAAGGAATTTTTGATTTTAGGGTTAAAGCTGTGGAAGCAATGTTCGGTACTTACAAGCCTTAGTTTTGGAGCTTACTATTGATTGATTAAAATATTTATAAAATACTTACGATTTATAAGGGATTGTTTATTAATTTTTTATAAACTTTGTTTTCCAATCAAACAGCTTCATGGCACATACAACTAGTGGTCATAACCACAAACTCTCGGTAGCAGGTTTAATAGTTACTTTAGGAATTATATATGGCGATATCGGAACCTCTCCATTGTATGTATTCAAATCCATCATTAATCATAGAGTTATTACAGAGCAGTTGGTATATGGTGCCATCTCTTGTGTGTTTTGGACATTAACATTACAGACTACTTTTAAATACGTTTTTTTAACACTACGTGCAGACAATAGAGGTGAAGGGGGAATATTCTCTCTTTTTGCTTTAGTAAGACGTTATGTAAAATGGATTTATATTCCTGCGATTATTGGTGCGGCTATGTTGTTAGCTGATGGGATGATTACGCCGCCTATATCTGTAGCATCTGCTGTAGAGGGGTTAGGTGGTGTGAGAGGAATGGAAAATATTATTGTACCAGGAAATAATTTAACAGTAGGAATTGTAATGGCTATTATTTCCTTATTGTTTTTCTTTCAACGTTTTGGAACAAAAATTGTAGGTTTTGCATTTGGCCCCATCATGTTGATTTGGTTTTCGATGATTTTACTTTTAGGATTTTTTCAAGTGATTCATCATGCTGAAATTTTAAAATCATTAAATCCTTATTACGCTTATGATTTATTGGTAAATTATCCGAAAGGGTTTTGGATATTAGGTGCGGTGTTTTTATGTACAACAGGTGCCGAAGCATTGTATAGCGACTTGGGGCATTGCGGTCGACAAAATATTCAAGTAAGTTGGATGTTTGTAAAAACTGCCCTGGTGATTAACTATATGGGGCAAGGGGCTTGGTTAATAATGCACATGGGCGAGTCTATTGAAGGATTGAATCCTTTTTATGAATTAATGCCACACTGGTTTTTATTAGCGGGTATTTGTATTGCAACAGTTGCTGCTATTATTGCTAGTCAAGCTTTAATTAGTGGATCATTTACTTTAATTTCTGAAGCTATTAGTTTGAATTTTTGGCCTCGTGTTACTATTAAATTTCCGACCGATCAAAAGGGACAAATTTATATCCCTAGTTTAAATTTAATTTTATGGGCAGGTTGTATTACTATGTTATTCTTTTTTAGAAAGAGTGAGCACATGGAAGCGGCTTATGGTTTTTCAATTATCATTACCATGATAATGACAACGATACTGATGAATTTTTATATGTTGAATGTAAAAAGATGGAGACAGTCTATTGTGGCTGTAATAATATTAATTTTTAGTGTTGTTGAAATCTCTTTCTTTGTTGCAAATATTGTTAAGGTAAAAGAAAGTTATATCACTTTTGTATTTTCACTAAGTATGATTTTTGTGATGATGATTTGGCATCGTGCACGTAAAATTGCCAATAGATATTTGGATTTTGTGAAGATGAAAGACTATTTAGAACCAATGGTAGAATTAAGTGCAGACAAAGACATTCCAAAATATGCAACGCACTTAGTGTATTTAACAAAAGCAAATAATTATCGCGAAATTGAACATCGTATTATCGATTCTATTTTAAATCGTAAACCAAAACGTGCTGACATTTATTGGTTTATTCATATTGACAGAACCGATTCTCCTTATGGTATGGAGTATTCAATTCGTGAATTAGTGGACGATAAAGTAATGCGTGTGGACTTTAAATTAGGGTTCAGGATTCAGCCAAGGGTGAATGTATTATTCAAAAAAGTAATGCAGGAGTTGAATGAGTGCCACGAATTAGGTATTTACAGCAAATACGAGTCCTTAAAAAGTAAGGATTTCCATGCGGATATCACTTATGTAATTATAGAAAGCTTCTTTAGTATTGAAAATGAATTGTCATTCAGAGAAGACTTTATTATGGACGTTTACTTTAATATCAAACATTTAGCACAAAGTGATCAAAAAGCCTTTGGATTAGACAATGACATGACTATTGTAGAGCATGTCCCTTTGATTATTAAGGCGAATGAAAATCTTCCGCTAAGACGTGTATTTGACAGGTAAATTTTAAACTATAAAGCAACCATTTTACTTAATTGATTTTGTAAACCAATAGCTACAATCCAGTAATGTGCGTTGTCTAGTTTTTCAATGCCTAATGCGCTAAGATTAATATATTTTGAGTCGCTTGGCACGATTGCCTCAACTGCGTATTTATTATTTGCTTGACTAATGATGGCAAACTGCTTTACTTGTTTAACTTGTGTCACCTCAATTTGGTATGACTTTTCAGATTTCTTATTTACAATAGGAGCGTCTACTTCATACTGAACTAGCCATGGCATCGTAGGCTGTAAAGCGGGTTTACGATAATAGTTATTTTGCAAGCTATCATTCCAGTGATTGGGGTTATTTTTAAAACTACTGCTACTAAAATAAGCACTACCTCTTGTGTTTTTCAAAGATCTCAAATTTTGAATTTGATAAGGAATCTCTTTGCTGCTTTTCCAATTAGGGGTTGTGCCTGCTCGGTAAATACCGTGGCCTATATATAGGTTTCTTTTATAATTGTGTTGGTCCCACCAGTTTACTAGTTCATCATAGTCGGCCAAAGCATGTCCATGTTCCCAGTATAATTGAGGTACGATATAATCAACCCATCCTTTGTTTAACCATAATAATATGTCTGCATATAAATCATCGTAATTAGATACCCCTGCCTTTGTATTACTACCAATAGGATCTTTTGATTTATTGCGCCACACACCAAATGGGCTTATGCCAAATTGCACACCTGGTTTAATGCTATGAATGGTTGCAGACAATTGTTTTATAATAGTATCACAATTACTTCTTCTCCAGTCTTCCTTATTTAAACCACGACTATATTTTTTATAAGTTGCTTCGTCTTGAAATTCTTTACCAGGTACTTTGTATGGATAAAAATAATCGTCTAAATGAATGGCGTCAATATCATAACGAGTTACTAAATCTCTTACAACACGATTGGTATGTTGCCATACTTCGGGTAATCCTGGATTGAATATTTTTTTATCGTCGTAATTTACAAACCATTCAGGATGTGTCTTGGTTAAATGATTGGGTGCAATACTTGATTTTTGCGTATTAAATACGGCACGATATGGATTAATCCAAGCATGAAACTCCATGCCTCGCTTATGTGTCTCGGCAATCATAAAACTTAGCGGATCATAAAATGGACTAGGAGGTAAGCCTTGTTGTCCCATTAAATATTCACTCCAAGGCTCTAAGTTAGAGGGATACAATGCATCCCCAGCTGGACGTACCTGCATGATGATTGCATTCATTCCATTTTTTTGATGCATGTCCAATAATGTAATAAATTCTCTTTTTTGATCCTCGTTGCTTAAGCCTCTTTTACTTGGCCAATCTATATTTACAACAGTTGCAATCCAGACTCCTCTAAATTCAAAAACATTCTTATCATCTAAGCTAGGTTGTGCTTTCACAAAAAGGCAACATCCTAATAGTAGAATGCTTAATAAATAGCGCATATATTTTAATTAATTATTTATGATCTGGAAGGCTGCGTAATTTGTCCAAAATCTGATTGATGGTTTTAGCCTCGGTTTCGGATACTCCTTTTAAAATAGCATCTATTTGGTCGTTGAACTGATCTAGTCTTTCAACTAATTGTAATCCTTTATCAGTTAAGATGATATCCACTAATCTTTTATCTGCTTTACATGCAGATTTTTGAACCAGCTCTTTTACAATGAGCCTATCTACAATTCTACTTGTATCACTCATCTTATCCAACATGCGTTCTCTAATTTGCAAAGTGCTCAAGGGAACATCACTGCCTCTAAGAATTCTGAGTATGTTATATTGTTGTTGGGTAATATCTTCTTGTAATAAAAAACGACCAATTCTTTCGTTTAACCAGTTAGCGGTATACATCAAATTGATGCCCATTTTCTGGTACTCATTCCGAAAATTAGATTGTTGTATGTCTTGCTCTATACCCATTAATTGCTACTTATGCTTATTTAGTATGTTACCTTTTAACCATTTTAAAAGTGGCAATGCTAACAGCGACCCAATGGCATCGGCCAACATATCACCCACTTCAAAACCTCTACTTGGAACAAAATATTTTTGATAATATTCCATTCCTATGCCATATAAGATACAAAATATTAAAACATATGCTTTTGCACGAACTGTTTTAAGGGCTTGGTATTTTGATTTTTCAAAATAAATCAAAAACGACAAAGCTAATGAGCCAAATAACAGAATGTGCACCAATTTATCCAATGGAAAATTTCCATACCATTTTGCTTGGTCTGGGAAACTGCTGCCAGGTAAACTTAATAAAATAAAGACAATGGCAATTTCGGCAATAACCCAAAGCAATCTTTTCATGGACATAAATTAGTGAACCAACTTAGCATATGCTTCGCTAGTCAATAATTGTTCAAAGTCTGCTGCGTTGTTTACAGTAACTTTTACCATCCAACCTTGACCATATGGGTCTGTATTTACTAATTCAGGGTTTGATGCTAATGCAGGGTTTACTTCGGTAATGGTACCTGCCATTGGCAAGAATAAATCACTTACGGTTTTTACCGCTTCCACAGTGCCGAAAACAGCTTCAGCAGCAAGGCTACTTCCAACTGTATTAATATCTAAATACACGATATCACCCAATTCGCTTTGTGCAAAATCGGTAATACCAATGGTAGCTGTTGTGCGATCTAATTTGATCCATTCATGATCTTTAGTGTAACGTAAATCGGCAGGGAATTGCATAGGTTCAATTTTTATTGTTGCAAATATCCATCAAAATAGCTAAAAAACCAATCTGCTAATAGCGAATATTGTCAAAATATAGTAAAATATGGTCTTTTAGGAATACCTCTTGTTCAATAAGATCCATAACGGGCAGAGGCTTTAATTGCTTAAAATGGGGCCAGCCCTCTTCATCCTTGCCTTCTAGTAGGTAATATCCACTTGGCATCAATATAGAGCAGATGGCTATATGCATCAGGTCCTGCTTTTGTTCTTTAGAAATTTTTTCCCTTATAAAACCTGATTCTTGAAGTCCAATCAAGAACAGCACTGCTTCTGTGTCGGGTTTCTTCCCAAAATGATCCATCAATTTTTTCTCTAAATCCCACCATCTCGTTTGTAAGTCGTCTTGTATATTGGCCATTGTTAATCCGCTAATTTTAGGCAAAGGTAGGGGATATCTATGCTCAGTAGGATGGTTTGATTATCTTTGCCAAAATTTGCATTTATGTTACAAGTAAACTTCTTACGCCAAAATACAGAATTGGCTAAAAAGAAATTGGCTATCAAGCACTTCGCTAAT
>CANFLP010000025.1 GCA_947447835.1 Bacteroidota bacterium | reverse complement strand
TAGGATTTTACTTTTTCTGGTTCCACCTTTAAACGATTGATCCACAGTTTTTCAAAAGCTGTTTGGACAATATCCTGCGCATCCGCTTCATGGCCAATATTTTTGACTATGAAACGATACACCCCATCGGAGTAATTATCTACACAATTATTGAAATCTTGATCGGTCATCCCTCGTTTAGCTTTTAAGTATAGGTATAACGAAGATGGAGCCCAAAAGTTACAGGCAACTACTAATAATTGACGATTTGTTCCTGAATTCCAGCAGGAAGCTCACGCCATTCGTATTGTTGGTTACGTAATTGAGGCTCAAAACCAGCTTCTTTAATAGCTTCTTGTATTGTTTTATATGTAAAACGGTGAGGCGCACCAGCTGCACTTACCACATTTTCTTCTAACATGATACTTCCAAAGTCGTTAGCGCCAGCCTCCAAACATACCTGAGCAGTTGCCTTACCCACCGTTAACCAACTAGCCTGAATGTTCTTGATATTCGGCAGCATGATTCGGCTAATGGCAATCATTCTAATATATTCTTCGGTTGTTGTTAAGTTATGAACGCCTCTAATTTTAGTTAAAAGTGTATCTACGTCTTGGAAGGTCCAAGGAATAAACGCTAAGAAACCTTTTGCGTCTTTTGGCTTTTTATCTTGTACTTCGCGAATACGAACTAAGTGAATAAATCTTTCTTCTAAAGTTTCTACATGACCAAACATCATGGTAGCACTTGTAGTAATATTTAATTGATGTGCAGCTGCCATTACATCCAACCATTCGTCGGCGCCACATTTACCATTAGAAACTAATTTTCTTACGCGGTCCACTAAAATCTCGGCACCCGCACCTGGTAAGGAATCCATGCCCGCTGCTTGTAATGCTTTAAGCACCTCGGTATGCGTCATTTTTTCCATCTTAGCAATATGCGCAATTTCTGGGGGTCCTAGCGTGTGCAATTTGATAGTTGGAAATTCATTTTTAATCTGACTAAAAATATCTGTATAAAATTTTAATCCTAATTCAGGATGGTGTCCTCCTTGTAATAATAATTGATCTCCTCCCCATTCCAATGTTTCTTTAATTTTTACACGGTAAGTATCCATATCTGTGATATAGGCTTCTGGATGACCTGGTACTCTATAAAAATTACAAAACTTACAATTGGCAATACATACATTAGTCGTATTTAAATTACGGTCAATCTGCCAAGTTACTTTACCATGAGGCACTTGTTTTTTTCTTAACTCATTTGCGACATAACTAATTTCATTTAAAGGGGCATGTTCAAATAAAAACATTCCTTCTTCCTTAGTTAAATACTCGAAATTCAGGGCCTTTTTATATAATTCGTCTAATTGCATATGCTTTATTTAAGAGGTACAAAGTTAAGGCTTAATGGCTTTGGTTTTAGCGCCTTTTGAATTTATCTATATTCGCAAATAGACTCTTGTTTAAAAGGAGTAATTTTGTCCTCCATTATGATACAATTTGACCGATTCCAATTAGACAATGGCTTAAAAGTATTGGTTCACCAAGATACGACCACACCCATGGCCGTAGTGAATATTTTATACAATGTTGGAGCCAAAGACGAGAACCCCGAAAAAACAGGTTTCGCTCATTTATTTGAGCACTTGATGTTTGGCGGTAGCGTTAATATTCCAGAATATGACGAGCCCTTGCAAAGAGCAGGCGGAGAGAATAATGCTTACACCACCAATGACCTTACTAATTATTATTGTCAATTGCCTGCCGAAAATATTGAAACGGCTTTTTGGTTAGAAAGTGATAGAATGTTGTCATTGGCATTTAGTCCAAAGAGTTTAGAAGTGCAAAGGAAAGTGGTTTGTGAAGAGTTTAAGGAACATTATATCAATAAACCCTATGGTGATGCATGGCATAAAATGCGCACGTTAGCATATACCAAACATCCGTATAGATGGATGACAATTGGCGCTTCGCTTGCACATGTGGAGCAAGCAACCATGGATGAAGTAAAAGAGTTCTTCTTTCAATTTTATCGTCCTAATAATGCCATTTTAGTTGTCACAGGAAATGTGAAAACAGAAGACATTAAAGGATTGGCTGAGAAATGGTTTGGTCCAATTCCTGCAGGCAAGCCTTATGAAAGAAATTTGCCAGTAGAGCCCAAACAAGAGAAACATAAAAGCATGGATGTGCGTGCCGATGTGCCAATGGACATGTTAATGATGACCTGGCATATGGGAGGTCGTTTTGATGAAAGCTATCACGCAACAGATTTATTAACCGAAGTATTGGGTGGCGGTGCTTCTTCACGTTTGTATGAACAATTAATAAAGGTTAGACAGTTGTTCTCTTCTATTTCTTGTTTTCATTTTGGCACTATTGATCCAGGTTTATTTGTGATTACAGGTAAGTTGGTAAAAGGTATTAGTATGTCGGTGGCGGAGAAGGCAGTGTTAGAAGAAGTAGAAAAAATGAAGACCGAAATATTAGACGCCAAAGAAGTACAAAAAGTAATCAATAAAACAGAAAGCATGATATGCTTTGAAGACATGAGTATTATGAACCGTGCACAAAGCCTTGCTTTTTATGAATTGATAGGGGATGCGGCATTAATGAATGATGAGCTATCAAAATACCAGGCAGTGACCCCTGCGTTGATTCAAGAAACAGCCAGAACTATTTTTCAGGACAGCAATAGAAACACTTTATATTATTACAGCAAAACAAGCGCCTAACATCTTTTAATAGAAAAAGAATTATTCGCATAACTATAACAACATGGCATTAGACAGAACCATCGCTCCCAATATTAAAGACGCAGTTGACTTTGATATTCAATTAAAGCCATGCCAAAAATATACTTTGGATAATGGGGTAGAAGTGTACGCATTTGAAGGAGGTGCTCAAGAAGTAATGCTAATGGAATTAGTGTTTTTTGCAGGTAATAGTTATGAGACAAAAAATTGGGTAGCACCTGCCACTAATTATTTATTAAAAAATGGAACTCATAATAAGTCAGCATTTGAGGTAAATGATGCCTTTGAATTTTATGGAGCCTATTTAAATAGATCATGTTATAACGAAACAGCTACCATTAGCTTGCATAGTTTAACTAAACATTTTCAGGAAGTAATTCCTGTAGTAAGTGAATTGGTTGCAGACGCTGTATTTCCAGAAAATGAATTGGATATTTATCAAAAAAATCAAATTCAGCAACTCACTTTAAATTTAAAAAAAGGAGACTTTATCGCAAATAGATTTATTGATGAATACTTATTTGGAATTGATCATCCATATGGGAAATATTCAAGCGAAGAAAGTTATAATCAATTAACCAGAGATGACTTGGTTACATTTTACAATAAGTATTATAAGGAGGGCAAGTGTATAGTATTCATGGCTGGACAGTTTCCTGCAAATATTGAATCTATTTTAAATAAATACATAGGCACGCTTCCGTTAAATAAAAAATTAATAGAGACCCCTGTACATCCTATTATTGCTGCATCACAGAAAAAGTATAGTGTTGTAAATGATCCATCTTCTGTGCAAGGTTCTATTCGTATTGCAAGACATTTTCCTAATAGGCATCATCCTGATTTTCCTGCTGCACAAGTATTAAATAATATTTTCGGCGGCTTTTTTGGTTCTCGTTTAATGAGTAATATTAGAGAGGATAAGGGGTACACTTATGGTATACATAGTTATTTGCAAAACCATATTCAGCAAAGTGCTTGGTTAGTTAGTACGGACGCAGGTAAGGATGTTTGCAGAGCCACCATTGATGAAGTATATAAGGAGATGGCTATTTTAAGAAATGAGTTAGTGGATATAGACGAATTGAAATTAGTTAAGAATTATATGTTGGGTTCATTACTGGGCGATGTGGATGGTCCATTCCAAATTATTGGTCGTTGGAAATCATATATATTAAACGGCTTAACCGAGGAGTATTTTTATAATACTATTAATGTAGTTAGGGCTATCCAGCCAGAACAAATCAAGGACTTGGCTAACAAGTATTTAAACGAGGAAGATTTTTACGAACTAGTCGTTTACTAGCAGGTCTAATTAGCTAGATGCTTTTGGGTAATCGAATCATCTAACCTAGGCCTATCTAGCCAATTATCCCTATAATTTCGCTTCCATAAAATTATTTTAAAGCTAATATATTGATTTACAATGTATTAGCTTTTTATTTTTTATAATACTATAAAATATTTAGTACTGTGTGATGCATAGTACTAAATATTCCCCTAGTTTTGTGTACTAAAGTAATTATCATGGATATACAAAACACACAGAGTCAGATGCGCAAGGGCGTACTAGAGTTTTGCATATTGTCCATCATTCAAAAAGGCGAGGTGTATCCAAGTGATATCGTCGAACAAATGAAAGCGGCCAATTTGCATATACTAGAGGGTACTTTGTATCCCTTATTGACTCGTTTAAAAAATGCGGGCTTGTTAAATTATAGATGGGTAGAAAGCGTGAGTGGCCCACCAAGAAAATATTTTGTGTTAACCGAAGACGGTAATAAAGCTTTTGAAGTTTTATTAAACACTTGGAACGAGATGACAGGTGCGGTAAACAAATTAACTCAAAACGAAAAAGCTACTCAAGAGGCAAATACAGCTTCTTAAAACAAATCAAAATTTTAAACATTAGGTTTATGAAAAAAGTAATCAATATTAATTTTCAAGGTCGCATTCTTCCAATTGAGGAACAGGCGTATGAAATGTTAAAACAATATATAGAATCATTAAGAACATATTTTGCAAACGAAGAAGGTCGTGATGAAATTATCAATGACATTGAATGTCGCGTTGCTGAATTATGTGATGATAAATTAAAAAAAGGAGATGTTTGTATCAATGAATCAACAATTAATTTAATTATTGAAAGCATTGGTCGCCCTGCTGATTTTGAAGCACAGGATGGATTTGAACAAACAACAACATCTAGTAATTCCACTAGTAATACAGGTACTGACTATAAAGCTTGGGAGTCTACAACTCAAAAGCGTTTATATCGTGATGAACAAAACAAGGTATTAGGTGGCGTATGTAGTGGTATTGCTAACTACTTTAATATTGATCCATTAGTAGTTAGGATTCTTTGGATATTTTTAATTGGAGTTAATATATTGGGATATTTAGTTTTATGGATTGCAGTTCCAAGTTCTTCTGTAAAGGAAGTGGGCGGAGTACGTAAAAGATTATTCCGAGACATTGACAATAAAATTATTGGTGGTGTTTGTGCCGGACTTTCGAAATACTTTGGGTTGAGAGTAGGTATCATAAGACTTTTATTTATGATTCCATTAATTCGTTTTATTATTAATTTTAGACATGTTCATTTATTTCAATTTTGGGATAGTCCGGATTTTCCAAATTTCTTAGATTTTACCTTTAGCCCAGGTGCTATTTTCGTATATATTGTATTGTGGTTGGTATTGCCAGAAGCTAAGACCAGCGCAGATAAATTAGAAATGGTAGGTGAAAAGGTCGACTTGAATAGTATAAAAAATACCATTCAAAACGATATGGAAGGATTTAGTAATAGAGCTCAAAGCTGGGGTAGTGAATTTTATAAAAAGAGAAAAGCAACGAATGCTGAACACTCAGATGCGTTTAGCGATAATGTAAATTCGAATAACAATACATCGAATACTAGTCAACATTATCAAATACAAGAAAACAATAAAGGATGCTTGCATTTTGTTGGTAAGCTTATTACCATATCAGTTAAAGTGTTTGTTTACTTTATATTAGGTGTGGTGGGTATTAGTCTTTTAGCTGCTTTATTTGGAATGGGTGTTGCAGGTACTAGTTTATTACCATTAAAAGGATTCCTAATTGAAGATGGTATACAATCTATTACTGCAATAGGAGCTATTGTATTCTTTATTTGGGTGCCAATTATTGGAATTGTTACAGCTGTTATTAGAAAGATAGCAGGATTTAAGAAATCTAATATTTGGGTTAGAACTAGTTTTATTTCCCTTTGGGTAGTTGGTTGGGTTTGTATATTTTATTTCTTTAGTAGTTTAGGTAATAGTTTTTCTAAACACAATACCCCAGTTGAAGAAAACGTAACATTAACAAATGCCAAGGTGGATTTCTTGCAAATTACTGCATCGCCTAAAATGAAATATTATGAAGATAAGTGGTTCCAAATAACACCATTTAGTAATTATAACGACGATGACACCGTATTTGTAAGAAATTTACGCGTAAGAATTGTACAATCAAAAACAGACAGTTTTGAAATTAAGGTTGTTAAACTAAGCAATGGCAAAACGGTTAAGGAAGCCAATGCTTATGCAGGTAATATTAATTTTAATTTACTGCAACAAGACTCTGTACTGTATTTAGACAGAGGTATTGGCATTACTAAAAAAGATAAATTTCGAAATCAACATATTATCATGACTATTGCAGTACCAGTTGGTAAGCGAATTTTAATTACCAATAAAGGATGGTCTCAGACAAATGTACGTATAGATAGAATGGGTATGAGAACAGAAACAATTGATCGAATCACAAATGATGCCAATTGGTTTGATGAGTGGAATGAGCCATGGGATAATGAATCTTATTCCTATGAACAAGGAGTAGAATACAAAATGACTACATCTGGACTTGAGAAAATTAAACGCATTGATGATGAATTGAAAGCGGATGATGGAGACGATACACCAGATGAAATTGAAGATAAACTTCAGAAACTGAAAGAAGAGCGTATGCAACTAGAACAGAATTTAGAGAAGTCTAAATCGGAAAAATTGCATGAATTAGAGAAAATTGACCGCGCTTTGGATAAGCAGAAGGAAAAGGCAGGTAAGGTTTCAGATGAGCGCAAAGACAAAAAAGTGGTTGCAAGTGCAAACGTAAAGTTGAATACAGTTACCGCTGCTGCAAGCAAATTTGTAGATATCCATTGGGTATTAGATCGGTTTTCTTATTAATATGATTCGCTATTGATTACTTGAATTTTGATTTTTGGAATGACACCCTTTCTGTTACAGAAGGGGTGTTTTATTTAGCCTCCTTTTTGTTTATCTTTGCACAAATAATACATTCCATGAGCGAAATCTTAAACACTCCCTTTACGCATAAGCATATTGCACTAGGTGCTAAAATGGCCCCATTTGCTGGATACAATATGCCAATTAGTTATACAGGTATCAATGATGAACATGCGGCCGTTCGAAATAATGCAGGTGTCTTTGATGTAAGTCACATGGGAGAGTTTATCTTAAAAGGTGAAAACGCTTTGGATTTAATTCAGCGTGTAACAAGTAATGATGCTTCTTTATTAGAAGACGGTAAAGCACAGTATAGTTGTTTCCCAAATGCTACTGGTGGTATTGTAGATGATTTATTAGTGTATTGTGTGGAAAAGAACAAAGTATATATGTTGGTGGTGAATGCATCCAATATAGATAAAGATTGGAATTGGGTTAGTGAGCACAATACAAAAGGTGTTGAGATGCATAATATTAGTCCTAAGACTGCTTTACTTGCTGTGCAAGGGCCTAATGCAACTAAGATTGTGCAAAGCATGACTAAGATGGATGTGTTAAATATGCCTTACTACAGTTTTGCAAAAGGCACATTATTGGATATTGACAATGTATTAATTAGTGCAACTGGTTATACTGGTGCAGGTGGAGTGGAAATTTATTTTGAAGATGAAAATGACAATGCCAATAAAATTTGGGACGCTTTATTTGCAGCGGGCGCTGAATATGGATTAAAGCCAATTGGCTTGGGTGCAAGAGACACTTTAAGATTAGAAATGGGTTTTTGTTTATATGGTAATGATATTGATGATACGACTAGTCCTATTGAAGCTGGCTTAGGTTGGATTACTAAGTTTACCAAAGAATTCACTAATTCAGCATCTTTAAAAGCTCAAAAAGAAGCAGGTGCAACTAAAAAATTAGTAGGCTTTGAAATGATTGATCGTGGTATTCCTCGTCATTATTATATTATTAAAGATGCAGCTGGAAATGAAATTGGATCTGTTACTTCGGGCACGCAAGCGCCAAGCTTAGGAAAAGCAATTGGACTTGGTTATGTAGCTACAGAACATGCTAAAGTGGGCACTGAAATTTTCATTGACATTCGTAATACACCTGTTAAAGCGAAAGTGGTTAAGTTTCCATTTAAGTAAGACGGTGAATTTTAGAAATTAAAAAATATCAAAAGGGGCCAATGGTCCCTTTTTTATTGCGTATAAATACTTGATTCTTGCTTACTCATGAATTGCATATTTGTGTTTCATTAAAAATTAAAACATGAAAGCAATTAAAAACAAAGTGCAATTAGTTGGTCGCCTTGGTGCAGATCCTGAAATTAAGCCGTATGGTGAGGATAAAAAATTAGCCAGCTTGCGATTAGCAGTAAATGATCGTTATAAAAATATTAAAGGGGAGTGGATAGACGAAACGCAATGGTTTAATTTATTAGCCTGGTCTAAGCTAGCAGTGTATGTAGAAAAATATTTAGCTAAGGGCGCAGAAGTAGCTGTGGAAGGACGTTTGGTTAATAAGTCATTTACTGATAAGGCAGGCGTAAAGCGTGTAAGTACAGAAATTGTACTTAGTGAAATTTTAATTTTATCTAAACAAAAAGAATTGCTTGTGGAGCATTAAAACAGTTTAGTATCTTTGTGGCATGAGCAATGAAAATATACAAAAGCCAAGTTTACATACGGTGCTTACACCACAATTATTAGAATTATATGATGTAAAAGATAGTATTGTTGTCATCATTGATGTGTTCCGAGCGACATCAACGATGGCAACAGCGCTATACAATGGTGCTGCAAAAATTATTCCGGTGGATAGTCCAGAAGCGTGTATCGAAATTGGTAATGCAACAGGCGGCATTACTGCTGGAGAAAGAGACGGGAAAATTATTCCAGGGTTGTCTTACGGAAATTCGCCTTCGGAATATCCTCGTTCATTTATCGAAAATAAAACCTTGGTGATTACTACTACCAATGGCACCAAATTATTACATATGGCTTTGCGCAATGGAGCCAAAGAAGTTATTACTGGATCCTTCCCTAATTTGACCAAGGTGGTTGAATATTTAAAATCAAAAAATGCTCCTGTAATCCTAGGATGTTCTGGTTGGAAAAATCGATTTAATATTGAAGATACTTTGTTTGCTGGCGCTGTGATAGAAGCGATTAAAGATTATTTCACTATACATTGTGATAGCAGTTTTATGGCAAATCAGCTATATATGCAACAAAAAGATAATTTGCCAGAATATATTAAAACTTTAACGCATTGGCACAGATTGGCAGCTTATGGATTAGAGGAGGACATGCAATATTGCGTTACAGAGGATATTGCTCCTTGCTTACCTATTTTTAAGGATGGGGCTTTGGTAAATGGGGCATAATAACTACGCAAAATAGCCTGCAATTTCGTACATTTGCAAATTGCCCTTTTCAAAAGGGTCATTTTGTATAATTTATGGCATTACCCTACTTAGTAAAACACATTTATAGCTACGGAACCGAAGAGGTAATTAGACGTGGGAAAAAGATTTTCGCACTGAAAAATATCGAATTGGTCAAATTTGATCCTTTATTAGGGAGTATACATTGTCGTGTTAAAGATGATGGCTATAGTACATATTATAAAGTTACTATTGAAAATTTTAAATCTGCAGCCACCCTTTCTTTAAGATGTGGATGCCCATACAATTTGTCGGAAGTATGCCGACATAAGGCCGCTGCCTTGTTTTTTGTACAAGATTTATTAGATAAAAACTTATTGGATTACAAGCAAACTTCATATGTGACTACACATACGCAGTTACGTACAAAGAATTTGGATTTAAAGATGATTCGAATGCTTTGTTCAAAATCTACTTTTGAAAGAGCAGAAACAACCCTAAAATCTAACAGACCTCATATTATTGAAAGTGCGAATGAAAAAGTAGTAGCTGAAGTAGACGAAAACGGGAAGACCTACCATATCATTGTTCAAAAAAATGATGAACGATTTTTTGACACCTCTTGTGATTGTTTAAGCGAAACTGAATATCCATTATGTATTCATAAAACTGTTTTGCTTTTACAACTATTCCAATTAAAAGGAGCTGACTATTTTGAGACTATACGAAATTGGGATAGAGAAAAGAATAAATTATTGGCGCTTTACGGTTATTCTTTAGACGATTATATCGAGGATAAATTTGAGTTTACTTATCATGAAGGGAAGCCTTATTTAAAAGTATTGGACGAGCGCATTCAGAAAGTAAATGCTGGTCCAGTGGCCACTTTAAGAAAATTTCCTAAGTCAAATGATTGGGATATTGAACAAGCAGACGGTGATGGTGAAACTAAAGTAGCAAAATCCCTTGAGCGTTATGGTTTGGTAATTCAGCAAACTACCAATGAATATCCTTATTTATCATTAAGTGTTATAAAAGGGGAAGTAAATGAAGAGGGTACAACCTTTGTAGGGAAAGTAGAAAAATTGGATTTGCCAAAATTTGTAACACCTGAGGACATTAAGGAAGAGGATAAAAATTTAATACAAGTGGTAAGGAAACTTCAGTCTCCCGAACTTACTAAGTATTTAAATAAGAATTCTCCTTTCATGGGCATTTGGGATACGATTTTACATTCGGATGAAGCAAATTTACCAGATGAAACAAAAGAATTGATTCAAGAATACATGCATCCTAAATTGGAAAAATTATGGAGAGATATTTCTGAACATCCTTTTAATTTTCACTTGCCAACTAATAAGCCTTTTACTACAGCCAACTTGCAAAAAGCTGAATTAGTATTTAACACAATTCAGCCTTCATTCAAAGTGGAGAAGGAAGTAGACCGTTATATCATATATGCACAAGTAAATCTTCCTGAGGGTAAAATATCTTTGGAGGAAAACCATGCTAAATCACATTATGTTTTTCAATATCATCATCAGTTCTTTACTTGGAAAAATAGAGAAGATTTAAAATGGGTTGAAAGCTTTATGCCAACAGGGTTTAATGAGATTGATTTGGAAAACTGGCCAGTATATTTACAAAGTACTTTATTGCCTTTGTCTAAATTATACGCTGTTGAATTAGGCAATGTGAAGCAGGAAAAATTAAGGGGTGTAAAACCACAATTGCAAATTTTATTAAAAGAGGATAGAGAATATTTATTATTTGAACCGCTTTATACATACAAAGACATTGTTGTCTCAAAAGAGGATGGTCCTTCGGTGATTCAACAACAAGGAGACAAAATTATTATTTTAGAAAGAGACCTTGCTGAAGAAAGAAGTTTGATGGGGGTTATTGAGCAATTGCATTCTGGATTTATTCGACCAAATGAAGGCAATGTATTAGCATTGAAAGGTGCAGAAGTATTAAAGAACAATTGGTTTTTCTTATTCATTGATACACTTAAAGAAAAACAAATTCCTTTATTTGGTTCTGAAAATTTAAAACAGTTTAAATTCAATACAGCAAAGCCTTCTACCAAATTATACATTAGTAGTAATACGGATTGGTTTGACGCGAAAGTGGAAATTTCGTTTGGCGATCAAAAAGTATCAGTACAAGACATTAAAAATATGTTGTCTAATAAGCAACAGTTTGTGCCGTTAAAAGATGGAAGTTTAGGGGTATTGCCTGAGAAGTGGTTAAACAAATATTCTTTATTGTTTAAAGTAGGTGAGGGTAAGACTGATAATTTGAAACTGAGCAAATACCATTTTTCTATATTAGATGAATTGTATGAACAAAGAGACGAGGAAGAATTAATATTCCAATTAGAAGGGAAGTACGAAAAAATTAGAGAAAAGTATGCGATTGCTGATGTAGCTCCGCCTGAACATTTGACACCTATTTTAAGACCTTATCAAATAAGTGGATTTCAGTGGTTAAATTACCTGCACGATGTACAGTGGGGTGGTATTTTGGCGGATGATATGGGATTGGGTAAAACAATTCAGACACTCTCTTTCCTGCAACATTTAAAAGAAAAGAATGGCAAATTAACTGCATTAGTGGTATGTCCAACAACGCTTTTATTTAACTGGCAGAATGAATTAAAAAAATTCACTCCAAGTTTAACCTTCCAAATTCACCATGGCGGAACAAGAACTAAAAATAAATTATTCAAGGAACCAGTGGAAGTGATTATTACTACCTATGGTACTTTAAGAAGTGATATCAAAATGTTCTCTGAAGTATTATTTGACTACGTAATTTTGGATGAAAGCCAAGCGATTAAGAATCCTTCTAGTAAGGTAACAAAGGCAGCATGTTTATTACAAGCTACTAATAAATTGTGTTTGAGCGGTACTCCATTACAGAATAATACATTTGATATTTATGCACAAATGAATTTCTTAAATCCTGGTATGCTAGGTTCGATAGAATATTTTAAGCATAATTTTTCGATGCCTATTGACAAATTTGATGAGAAGGAGCAAAAAGAGCACCTAAGAAAATTTGTATTTCCATTCATTTTAAGACGTACAAAAGAGCAGGTGGCTAAGGATTTGCCAGAAAAGCAAGAAATGGTATTGTATTGTGAAATGGGTACAGCGCAAAGAAAAATATATGAAGCTTATCGAAACGATTATCGTGATAAGTTAATTGGAATGGTGGAAGAAAAAGGAATTCAAAAATCTCAATTATCAATTTTACAAGGGTTGATGAAGTTGCGTCAAATTTGCGATAGTCCTGCTATTATCAAAGATGAATCTTATCCAAATGAGTCAGTTAAATTAACTGAACTAACGCGTGAAATAGCTGAAAACATTGGGGATCATAAGGCTTTGGTGTTTTCTCAGTTTTTAGGAATGCTTGGATTAATTAAGGAGCAGTTAACTAAGCTGGGAATTGATTATGAATATTTTGATGGAGGCAGTACGATTCAAGAAAGAGAAAAAGCAATTGAACGCTTCCAAAATGATTCAAAGTGTAGAGTATTCTTAATATCACTAAAAGCGGGTGGTGTAGGATTAAACTTAACAGCTGCCGATTATGTATATATTGTAGATCCTTGGTGGAATCCAGCTGTGGAACAACAAGCAATTGACAGAACACATCGTATTGGACAAACTAAAAATATATTCGCGTACCGCATGATTTGTAATGATACGGTAGAAGATAAAATACTGAAACTTCAGGACAGAAAAAGATCTTTGGCAAAGGAATTAATTTCCGACGAAGAGGGTTTTGTTAAGTCCTTGACCAAAGATGATATTGCTTACTTATTCAGTTAGATAAACCTTGCATTCATTAAGATTCATTTAACCTATTAGGGCGTCAATTTTATTTTAATGCTGCTGCTGCTAAACCTGCTTTAGGATTTTTCAAGAACTCGTCCTTACATTCTGTTGAACAGAATCCTAATACATGGTTATCATAATGTGCAGTGTCGCTGATACCTGCCGTCACCGGCATTCCACAAGTTGGATCTTTCTTGTTGTCCACTAAACTCACTTCGAATGATTTTGCAACAGTTGAATCTGTTGTCATAGCTGTTGCAGTGTCTTTAGCACCATTTGCAGCTGTTTGTTGTCCGCCACATGCTGTAAAAAACAGTGTAACGCTTAATAGGCTCAATCCGATTATTCTTTTCATGGTTGTGATTTTATTATTTCCAGTTCAAAAGTACGACGTCAAAAGGGCAAAATAAAACTAACGATTATTATTTTGGCCCCCATTATGGGCATTTAGTGGGCTAAACCTCAAATTATAGGCTTGTTTGGGCCTGATTTGTTTAATTATTTTATACTTTTACGCTCTAATTCCTATATCAGGAAACCATAATGAAACAGGACCAACAACATATCTTATTGACAAGTGCGCATTTTGCACCGGTCCCTGTATTGAATAGCCCCATCAGGTTGCCGCTTGCGGTTAGATTTTCACCGCGACGTGGATTCTGATAGGACGAGCAATTGGCACTTGCCCCTATCAGTGGAAAAAGCCCCGAAGTTTTATAGAAACGCCAGAAGTGTCATTTTTTTAAATTTTATCGATCATTGGAACAGCAAATTATAGTTCGTGTAGCCCATAGTGGCGATGTTCATTATGCAATTACCATCACTGATGAGATGGCTTCCTCTGCAAAAGCACGTGGAACTGGTATTGCTAAGCGTAGCCCAGAATATGTTGCTAAAAAAATAGAAGAAGGTAAGTCGGTCATTGCGCATACACAGGATGGTACCTGGGTTGGCTTTTGTTATATTGAAGCTTGGCAACATGGTCAGTTTGTAGCAAATAGTGGTTTGATTGTTTCTCCTGAATTTAGAAAAAGTGGGATTGCTAAAAAAATCAAGCAAACCATTTTTCAGTTGTCTAGAGAAAAATATCCTAATGCAAAATTATTTGGGTTAACAACAGGATTGGCTGTAATGAAAATTAATAGCGAACTTGGTTACGAGCCAGTAACCTATAGCGAGTTAACCGATGACGAAGAGTTTTGGGCTGGTTGTAAGAGTTGCGTGAATTACGAGATATTAATGAGTAAGGACCGTAAAAACTGTATGTGTACTGCAATGCTTCTTGAACCTAAGAATATACATACGCCAACAGAAACGGCTACTGAGTTTAAAAGCAATTCAAAATTATACGAGCGTTTTATGCAAATAAAACAAAGCACATTATTAAACTGGTTTAGAAAAAAATAAATATCATGGAGAAAGTTGTATTAGGATTTAGTGGTGGATTAGATACTACATTTTGCGTAAAATACTTAACCGAGGATAAGGGATTGGAAGTGCATAGTGTTATTGTAAATACTGGTGGATTTACTGAAGAAGAGTTATTGAAAGTAGAAGCACACGCTTATGCATTAGGTGTAAAAACACATACCACTGTAAATGCGGTGAAAGGATATTACGATAGCATTATTAAATACCTTGTATATGGTAATGTATTAAAGAACAATACCTATCCTTTAAGTGTAAGTGCCGAAAGATTAAGTCAGGCCTTACATATTGCAGAACATGTAAAAAAAGTTGGTGCTAAATTAGTTGCACACGGAAGTACTGGTGCTGGAAATGACCAAGTACGATTTGATATGATTTTTCAAATTATGATTCCGGGCATAGAAATTTTAACGCCAATTCGTGATTTACAATTAAGTAGAGAAGCAGAGATTGAATATTTGAAAGGGAAGGGCGTTGCAATGAATTTTGAAAAAGCAGCTTACTCCATTAATAAAGGCTTATGGGGTACAAGTGTTGGAGGAAAAGAAACATTAAACTCAAAAGGAATGTTGCCTGAGCGTGCATGGCCTACTCAAATGACAAAGGAAGGAGCCTCTGAAGAAATGGTAATTAGCTTTGAAAAAGGAGAAATTAAAAAAGTAAATGGTCAATCATTTGCACATCCTACTGAAGCAATACAATATATTCAATCTATTGCTGGCGCATATGGTATTGGTAGAGATATTCATGTTGGCGATACGATTATTGGTATTAAAGGAAGAGTGGGATTTGAAGCAGCAGCTCCAATGGTAATTTTGAAAGCACACCATGCTTTAGAAAAGCATGTGTTAACTAAATGGCAATTGTCATGGAAGGATCAGTTAGCTTCTTTTTATGGCAACTGGTTGCATGAGGGTCAAATACTAGATCCAGTAATGCGTGATATTGAAGCTTACTTAACCAATTCTCAAGAGCAAGTAACTGGAGATGTATTTATTCAGTTAAATCCATACCGTTTTCAAATTATTGGTATTGAATCTGCCAATGATTTAATGAGTGCTAAGTTTGGAAAGTATGGTGAAATGAATACAGGATGGACGGGCGCTGATGTTAGAGGTTTTACAAAAATATTTGGAAACCAAACAGGTATTTTTCATCATGTGAAAGAATCGAATAAACAATAGGCGATAATTAATTATCGGAATAATTATAAAATGAATAAGATGCAAAAAGTTAATATTGGTATTGTAGGAGGAGCAGGATATACAGGTGGTGAATTACTACGTGTATTATTGCGCCACCCAAATGCGCATATTGCTTTTGCGCATAGTACAAGTAATGCTGGTGAATTGGTGAGCAAAGTACACGCCGATTTAGTAGGTGACACGGATTTAAAATTTGCTAGCGCATTAGATCAAAATATTGATGTATTGTTTTTATGCGTGGGACATGGTGATGCAACAAAGTTTTTAGCGGCTAATGAAATAAAAGCAAGTATCAAAATTATTGATCTATCCCAAGATTTCAGATTAGCAAGTACTGCAACTATTGGTGACAGAAACTTTGTTTATGGATTACCAGAACTACAAAGAGAGGCCATTAAGTCTGCAAGTAATATTGCTAACCCAGGATGTTTTGCCACAGCCATTCAATTGGGATTATTACCATTAGCATCAAAGGGATTATTAAAAGATGTGTATACAACTGGTATCACTGGATCTACAGGTGCAGGACAAGGTTTGTCAAACACGAGTCATTTTAGCTGGAGGGCAAATAATATCCAGGCCTATAAAACATTACAACACCAACACTTAAATGAAATCAGTCAAAGTTTGGCGCTGTTACAAGGCAATGAAAATGCAGAAGTGAATTTTGTTCCTTGGAGAGGAGATTTTACAAGAGGTATTTTTGTAACATCCATTGTTGCAACAGATTTGACGCTTGATGCGGTATATAATTTGTACGATTCTTATTATGAAGGGCATGAGTTTACACATGTATCAAAAAACAATATCGATTTAAAGCAAGTTGTTAATACCAATAAGTGTTTAATTCATATTGAAAAGCAAGGAAATAAAATTGCCATTCATTCTGTCATTGATAATTTATTAAAAGGGGCTGTTGGACAAGCAGTTCAAAATATGAATTTAATTTTTGGTCTAGAAGAAGCAACAGGCTTACACTTAAAAGCAAATTATTTTTAACAACATTATTTAGTAAAAGAAAAAGTGTATTTGCTTTTTTAATATAAAATTTAATATCATGTCTTTATTCAACGTTTATCCTTTAAATCCTATCGCTATTACAAAAGCTGCAGGCAGCCGTGTATGGGACGACAAGGGACAGGAATATTTAGACATGTATGGGGGACATGCAGTAATTAGTATTGGTCACACGCAACCTCATTGGGTTAAACGTATCGAAGATCAATTGCACGCCATTGCATTTTACTCTAATTCGGTAGTGATGCCAATACAGGAAGAACTTGCAGCTGCATTGAATGAAATAAGTGACAAGAAGGATTTTCAATTGTTCCTATGTAATAGTGGGGCAGAAGCCAATGAGAATGCTTTAAAATTAGCTTCGTTTTATACAGGGAGAAAAAAGATTGTCGCATTTAAAAAGTCTTTTCATGGTAGAACATCTTTAGCGGTTGCCGCAACGGACAATCCAAGTATTGTGGCACCAGTGAACGAAACAGATAATATTATCTTTTTACCATTTAATGATATTGCTGCATTGCAAGCATGCTTTTCGGAACAAGGATCAACAATTGCTGCAGTGATTATTGAGGGTATTCAAGGGGTGGCAGGAATATATGAGGCAAGTGATGCATTTTTACAAGCGATCAGAAAATGTTGTAACGATAATGGTTCAGTATATATTGCGGACAGTGTACAATGTGGATATGGTCGTTCGGGCAAATTCTTTTCACATGATCATGCTGGTGTGCATGCGGATATTTATTCAATGGCAAAAGGCATGGGCAATGGTTTTCCTATTGGGGGCATTTTAATTGCACCCCATATCCAACCAAAATTTGGCATGTTGGGTACTACTTTTGGAGGTAATCCATTAGCATGTGCTGCGGCCTTAGCAGTAATTGAAGTAATGCAAAAGGACCATTTAATTAAAGCTGCGGAAGAAAAAGGCAATTATTTGATTGATGCTTTAAAAAATACTGATGGCGTTAAGGCAGTGAGAGGTCGTGGTTTAATGATTGGTTTTGAGATGGAAGCAGGATTAGAGGATGTGCGTAAAGTTTTATTAAATGATTTGAAAATATTTACTGGTGAGGCTAAACCCAATGCGATAAGACTATTGCCTTCGTTGGCAATTAGTATGGAGGATATTAATTTATTTTTAACCGGATTAAATAAGGCTATTCAATTATTGAAGCAAAAGAAAGATTAAGCTCATGAAACAGTTTATTTCAGTGAAGGATGTGATGGATGTTAATGCATTGGTAAAGAAAGCCTTGGATTATAAGGCATCTCCATTTATAGATAAAGCATTAGGCGCCAATAAAAGAATTGGATTACTTTTTTTAAATCCAAGTTTAAGAACAAGATTAAGTACACAGGTAGCTTCTCAAAACTTAGGGATGGAACCAATTGTTTTTAACGTAGATAAAGAAGGCTGGGCATTGGAGTTTACCGAAGGTGCTATCATGAATGGAACAACAGTGGAGCATGTTAAAGATGCTGCTCCCATATTGGGTAATTATTTTGACATTCTTTGTATTAGGACTTTTCCTAGCTTACAAAATAGAGAAGATGATTACAGTGAAAACATAATCAATTCATTTATAAAATTTGCAGGCATTCCGGTAGTGAGTTTAGAGTCGGCCACTTTGCACCCATTACAATCATTGACAGACATTATTACTATTTCAGAGTCGATAGCTCAGCATAATAATTTAAAAAATAAGAAACCAAAAGTGGTGTTAACCTGGGCACCTCATATCAAACCAATTCCGCAATGCGTTGCGAATAGTTTTAGCCAATGGATGAATGCTTGGGGTGAAGCCGATTTTGTAATCACGCACCCTGAAGGTTATGAATTATCAGCTGAATATACAAATGGTGCTAAAATTACGCATAATCAAGAGGAAGCTTTAAAAGACGCAGACTTTGTTTATGTGAAAAACTGGAGTAGTTTTAGCGAATATGGTAAAGTATTAAACACAGATGCCAACTGGATGTTGACCAATTCAAAACTGGAAACATCAAACAATGCAAAAGTGATGCATTGTTTACCAGTAAGAAGAAACGTAGAATTAAGTGATGAAATACTAGATGGTGAGAATAGCTTAGTGACTAAGGAAGCATCAAATAGAGTTTGGGCTGCGCAGGCAGTATTGTCTGAAATTTTAGGATCGATTAATAAATAGATTGAATTAGCATTATCAATATGGAATCATTATATGTAATTAAAATAGGAGGTAATATTGTTGACAATCCTGCATTGTTAACGGAGTGCCTTACTGCCTTTTCTAAAATTAAAGGGCAAGCTATTTTAGTGCATGGTGGTGGCAAGTTGGCTACAAGTATGGCATCGGAATTAGGTGTGGAACAAACCATGATTGAAGGAAGAAGAATCACAGACGAAGCAACTTTAAAGATTGTAACAATGGTGTATGCAGGGTACATTAATAAAAACATTGTGGCGCAATTACAAGCCATTGGCGTTAATGCAATAGGCTTATCTGGAGCAGATGGAAATTTAATTAAGGCCCACAAACGTAGCAATGCAAATATAGATTATGGATTTGTGGGTGATGTAGACAGCATTAATACTGAGTTGGTTCAACAATTACTATCTAATGATATTAAGTTAGTGATAGCGCCAATTACTCATGATGGAAATGGACAATTATTAAATACGAATGCAGATACAATAGCACAAAGTATCGCTACTGGGTTAGCTGCAAAATACAATGTGCATTTAATTTACGGGTTTGAAAAAGAAGGTGTCTTATTGGAC
>CANFLP010000024.1 GCA_947447835.1 Bacteroidota bacterium | reverse complement strand
CAAAGCTAAAAAAGTTGCTAAATTCAAGGCTGGTAAAGAATTAAGCGGCAAATTATAGTTTCAAAAAACTAATTTGAAATAAAACCCCTCGAATAGTCAAATATTCGCGGGGTTTTTTTATTTTTACAGTCAATTCACTATTTAAACAACGTAATATCATGGGAAGAGGAGATAAAAAAACAGCTAAAGGAAAAAGATTCATGGGATCTTTCGGTGTAAGCAGACCACACAAAACAGCTTCAACCGCACCAAAGCCTGCAGCAACAGCTACTACTGCAACTAAAGCAACTAAAGCAAGCGCTTAAAATTTGTATAAAGATCCCCCGAAATATCGGGGTTTTTTTATTGTAATTTTACATTTATGAAACGTATCCTGGTATTATTCATTTTAACGATTATTACGGCTAGTTCTTTTGCCCAATGTGCAATTTGTACCAAAACGGCTAGTCAAATGGGTGAAGAGGCAGGGAAGGGCTTTAATGCAGGTGTATTATACTTGGCAGCAATGCCATTTGCCATCATTGGATTTATCGCTTACAGATACAAGAAAAACGAAGACTTAGGGGATACTAATTAAGTTCCGCTACATCCAGCACTCAATTTATTGATAATACTTTTTTGCAAACGCAAATAGGTTGAATGCATTATCGTGTAAGCTATCCTTCAATTTATTTTTAATGTCTTGTTGGTCCAATCCGCTCATCTTTTGCGCAAGTATTAGCTGAATTAATTTTGACATTCTTAGGTTTAAGACTCTACTATCTTGTAGCGGTTTAATTTTTTCAGCTTCAATAGCCAACATCAAATCATCTACCCCAATTCCCTGAGAAGCAACCATACTAATAACTTTAGGCATTGCAGCTTCCTTCATATTATCCATTAACATTTGTTGAATATGATTAGAAAATGTTTGTGCATCTGGTCGATCACTTTTATTGACAACAAATAAGTCGGCAATTTCCATTAAACCAGATTTCATCATCTGCACTTCATCTCCTGCCTCAGGAACCAACACAACAATAGTCGTATCCGCCAACGAAGCAACTTCTACTTCAGACTGCCCAACTCCAACAGTTTCTACAACGATATAATCAAAACCAACCGATTGTAGCAATGTGGTAAGTTCAATCATCGAACTATTAAGTCCACCCAAATGACCTCTGGATGCCAAGGATCTTATAAATACATTGGAGTTTAAATACCAATCTTTCATTCTTATTCTATCCCCTAAAATAGCACCGTGGTGATAAGGCGAGGAAGGATCCACCGATAAGACTGCCACCTTTTTACCGTTATTTACCCAATAGCCAATCATCGCAGCAATAAGTGTACTCTTACCTGCACCGGGAGGGCCTGTAATGCCTATTATGGGTGCTTTTCCGGGTACAAGACTTTCCAAGAGCACATCGGTTCCGTCAATTTTATTCTCAATTTTAGAAATAGTTTTAGCCAATAAAAGAAAATCTCCTTTTACAACACCATTACTAATATCTTGAATTGAAGGCAGCATGATTATCTGATGATTTTATGATTTCTAAAATCGAATGGTCGAATGCCAGTTAGCTTTTCAAAATAATAGAGCACTTTATTTTTAAAAGAGAAATTCTTTTTTGAAATATCTAAATCTATAGCCCAGTTTTTTCTTTCTATTCGATCTAACATAACATTAGGATGTGTGTCTTTGAATTTTTCCAAGGAATCAAATCCTGAAAAATCATAATAATCTGGACTTGAAATAATTTCTTGCATTTTTGTATCATCATTCCAAAAAGTAGCACTCTCTTTTTGCTTCTTACGCATTTGTTCTGGACTTTTCACCCATCCATAATGATAAATGCTTGCATCAATCGCAGCTACAGGTAATTTAGAATTTCCAATTCTAAATCCTTGTGCATCTTTATACGCGCTAATTGCTTTATTGTTTCTAATGATTCTTGTTTCGTGTGCATACCATTTTCTACTATCCCCCACATAATCATAAGTGCCAAAAAAGTGTTTGTATTTAAATAGTAACCCTTGCACAGCATCATCCTTAGCGTATTTATTACAAGCCGCTAAAATTGCTGGATGGTATTTTTCATGCACCACTTCGTCGCCTTGAATGTAAAAAGCCCAAGTAAATGAATCATCAATTAATTCAAAAGCTTTGTTGGTTTCAACAGCTAATACGGTTCCTCCTTTTCTCAAATGCTTATCCCAAACTGAATGATGAATTTTAATTTTAGGATCCCCAATAGATTCTATCAAAGCAATTGTTTCGTCGGAAGAATCACCAATTAATACAATCATTTCATCCACGACAGGTAAGATAGATTTTATCGCTTCTACGATTGGAAAATCATTAACTACTGCATTTTTTATAATAGTGAATCCCGCTATCTTCATATCCTTTTCATTTGTTCTCCAAAGAACCGAAATCTTTTTCAACTTGCCTATTGTTTTAAGCAAACTTTGGTACAAAGAGATTAAATTTGAATCTTAAGTCAATTTATGTCAATTACTATTTGTTTTGATTTTGGAAATACAAGATTAAAGGCTGCCATTTTTAAACAAAGTGAGCTAGTAGAAATTGTAATACTTGAAAAAGCCGACCCAGCCGAAATTGAAAGTCTACTGGACAAATGGTCGCCAACTAAGACTATTTTATCTTCAGTCATACATCATGACAAAAGCATTGAAGTTACGCTTGCAAAACGGTCAAAATTTCATTTATTAGGACCCAATACACAGATAAATTTTACTACTCCAGTTGGGAAACCCGAAACCATCGGGGCGGATCGCCTTGCATTAGTAGCAGCGGCTGTGAACTTATACCCTAATCAACACAACCTAATTATATCCTTAGGTACTTGTATTACCTACAATTTTGTGAATATTCATCATGAATTCCTTGGGGGTAGTATTTCCCCAGGCACACAAATGCGTTTTAGGGCCATGCATGAGCAAACTGCGCTTTTACCCTTAATTACCCCGTCTTCTGAGTTTACACTGGTTGGATATGACACCAAAACGAACCTATTGAGTGGCGTAATTCTAGGTATTGCTGCCGAAATAGACGGAATTATAGCCGCTTACGAGGAAAAATATGCCAACTTTAACGTGCTATTAACCGGTGGCGACATTTGTTATTTTGCGCCTCACTTAAAAAAGAGGATATTTGCCGACCAAAACTTAATATTTAAAGGACTTTATGCTATTTGTGAAAAAAATAATTAGGCTAACCCCCTTCCTCGTTTTAGTGTGTTTTTTAACTCCAACTAAGGCTCAGATTAACTCCCCTTTTTCTAGATATGGATTAGGTAACGAAGTATACAATACTCAAAATACAACCAGCCAAGGTATGGGTGGATTTACAGCAGCTTACACTTCCAGCATGAATGGAAGCTTTGGCCAAAGCGTAAATTTCAATAACCCTGCTTCTTATGGTAGTTTGTACATGACCACTTTTGATTTAGGAATGAATTTAACCAACAATACACTTAAAAGTGCTAACCCGGTTTCAAGATTTCAATCTACTTATTTCGTTCCCAATTATGTTTCCATTGGACTTCCACTTGACAAAGTGAATAGAATGGGTATGGCGTTTGGATTAAGACCCTTAACGCAAATCAACTACTCTGTAGATGAATTGAAAATATTGAATACAGGTGATTCTATTTACAACAACTATATTGGTCAAGGCGGTTTAAACCAAGCCTATATTGGTTTTGGTAAGTCGTGGAAAAATATCAGTGTTGGATTTAATACGGGTTATAATTTTGGAAAAAAGAAAATTCAAAATATTAAATCATTTCAATACAATGCCGATTCTACTTCTTTTTATCAATCATTAGCAAGTACGAACACGTTATTTGGTGGGGTGTTTTTTCAATTAGGCCTTTTAGGTGAAGTTACTTTACAATCCACAACGCATCCAAAGTCAACCGATAAAACAGAGTATACTTTGAGCTTTGGTGGAACTACCACTTTTAGTCAAAGCTTATCTGGAAAACAAGATGTGCTTCGCACAACTGGCGCTTTTTCAACTGGTTCAGAAGTAGCATTAGATACCGTTTCATTGTCTAGCAATAATTTTGGGAGAATAAAAATACCAGCATCTTTTACAGCGGGAATTGCATTGCACAAAAGAGAAGTGAGTAATAGAGGTAGCTATGACCAATGGGTTTTAGGTATTGAATTTGACAAGGCTGACTGGAAAAGTCAATACAGTTTTTATGGACAACAAGACCAGGTTTCCAATGCAAATATGCTACGCGTTGGGCTTCAATTCTGCCCAAATTCTTTCGATTATGAAAGCTATTGGTCTACAGTCACTTATCGTGCAGGATTTAATACCGGAAAGGATTATATCAATATCGATCAAAACGGTTTAACTGTTTCTGCATTTTCTATTGGAGCAGGATTACCTATTCGTAAATATCGTTCTTACGACTATCAATTTTCTTTACTTAATTTAGCATTACAGTTTGGAAATAGAGGAAGTAGTGTCAATAATTTTCAAGAGCGTTTTTTCCAATTTACAGTTGGATATAGCTTAAGCGATGTGTGGTTTAATAAACGCAAATATGATTAATAGATTAGTCAATATTAAAATAATTACAGCAGTTACTTTATTGAGTAGCTGCTTTTTTATGGCGTCATGCGAAAACAATGTAAACGACGTTAAGGCATTGAGTTCGAAATTAGGAGGCATTGACGTTGGCAAAGATGTAGCCATTTATATAAGTGATAATGGTAGAATGTCAGCAAAGATGATGGCACCCATTATGAAGAAATATTTATTGGATAGTGGCAAGATGATTGAGTTCCCAAATACTATAAAAGTTGATTTTTACAAAGACAGTACCAAAGTTGAAAGTAAATTAACTGCTAATTACGCGCACTATATTCAGGAAGAAAATAAAGTATTTCTAAAAGGCAATGTAGTAGTTTACAATACAAAGGGAGATACCTTATGGTGTAAGGAAATGTATTGGGATCAAAACACAAGCAAGTTTCATACAGACAAGGAAGTAGTTGTTAAGCAACATAGCCCTATCTCTAAAATTTATGGAATGGGATTTGAAGCGAATCAAGATTTAACGGATATCACCATTATAAAGCCACAGTCCAATAGTTTTGCAATTATATCAGACAGTAGTGGTTTAAATTAATAAATGAAATAGTATGGAATACAGAAAAATGGGTAAAACCGGCCTACAATTAAGCGCATTGAGCTTTGGAAGTTGGGTGACATTTCACAAACAAATTGATGACAGTATTTCGGATGAATTAATGGGCATCGCCTATGACCACGGTGTTAATTTTTTCGACAACGCCGAGGTTTATGCTGGTGGGGAAAGTGAAAAAATGATGGGTCGTGTATTAAGCAAAAAAAACTGGGACAGAACCTCTTACACTTTATCTTCTAAAGCATATTTTGGATGGAGGGGTAAAGAGAATAAACCTAACCAAACAGGACTAAGTAGAAAACATTTAACCGAAGCTTGTCATGAAGCATTAAAGCGTTTACAAACCGATTACTTAGATATATACTTTTGTCATCGTCCCGATAAGTCAACTCCTGTTGAGGAAGTGGTACAAACCATGAACACCCTAATTCAACAAGGAAAAATATTATACTGGGGAACAAGTGAATGGAGTGGCGTAGAAATCATGGAAGCACATCGCGTAGCTGCAGACTATAAATTGATTGGACCAAGTGTAGAGCAACCACAATACAATTTATTTGAACGTAATAAAGTTGAAAAAGACTTTTTAGAAATTTATAAAAACGTAGGACTAGGAACGACTATTTGGAGTCCACTAGCTTCTGGATTATTAACTGGAAAATACAACGACGGCATTCCTGATGATTCTAGATTTCATTTGGAAGGTTTTGAATGGTTAAGAGATCAATGGGTAATGCAGGATAAAATAAAGCGTGTACAACAGTTGGGTGCTTTAGCTAAAGCGTTAAAAGTAAGTACCGCTTCCTTGAGTATTGCTTGGTGTATAAAGAATCCAAATGTTACTACTGCGATATTAGGGGCAACTAAAAAGGAACAATTATTAGATAATTTAACCGCACTTGACACATTACAATTATTAACTCCAGAAATTATGGAGCAAATAGAAAGTATTGTAGAAACTAAGCCAGTTCAACCTGAATGGTAATTTTTAACGAATATTTCAAACAATGATTTTTGCCATAATTGCATCTTTAATTTTAATTGGATTCTTCTCGGGATATGAGATAGGATTTGTTAGCGCAAATCGTTTAAGTTTAGAGTTAAAGAAAAAAAATGGCGATAAAGCTGGTCAAATCATTGCACGGTTCTTACAAGCCCCAACACAATTTATTGGGACCTGCTTAATTGGATTAAATATTTCATTGGTTGTATTTGGTATTGTATTTGAACAATTACTAGAGAAATATCTTTGGCATCATTATCATTTAGATGGTTATGCAATTTTACTGGGCAATACAGTATTGTCAACAATAGTGATATTAGGTATTGGGGAGCTTATTCCAAAAGCAATATTCAAGGCAAGAGCTAGTACACTCATTATCAAGTTTGCCCCAATTGCCAATTTCTTCCATGTCATTTTTAGCCCACTTACAAAAGTATTGGTAAGCCTTGCACAATGGGTGGTAGGTGCATTGTTTCAAGTAAAAGTAGTAAATACAAAAGAAGCTTTTTCAAAGGTAGACCTAGCTCATTTTGTACAACAAACCATGGAACATCCCGAACAACAGGACTTAAATACTGACTTATTTGAGAATGCATTAAGCCTTCCAGAAATTAAAATCAGGGAATGTCTGGTACCTCGAACTGAAATTGTAGGGGTTGAAGTAAACACATCTATAGCCGAACTAAAATCCATATTTGTCGAAACTAAGCTAAGCAAATTGATTGTATATGACGATTCGCTTGATAATATTGTAGGATATGTGCATCAATTAGATTTGTTTAAAAAACCAAGTAATATTGCTTCCGTAATACATCCAATTTTATTAGTTCCTGAAAGCATGAGTGCTGCAGATTTAATTAACTTATTCTCGAAAAAAAGGAAAAGTATTGCCTGGGTCGTAGATGAATTTGGAGGCACAGCAGGAATCGTGACGATGGAGGATTTATTAGAAGAGATTTTTGGAGAAATAGACGACGAATACGACGAACAGGAATTTGTTGAAAAAAAGCTATCTGATAAAGACTATATTTTTAGTGGTCGCTTGGAATTGGACTACTTAAATGAGAAATACGGAATTGACTTTGCAGCCGAAAACTCAGAAACCCTAAGTGGCTATTTAATACACCACCATGAGTCAATTCCTAAGGTAAGAACTGTGATACATTTGACCCATTTTGATGCCGAAATCCTAGCAGTTGGAGATACCCGAATTGAAAAGGTTAAAATCAAAATCCACTAGTACTATTTTTAGAATTTAGCTTCCCATTTTCCTTGAGATGCCTTAACTTTAGCACTCATTGAATTATCTCCATGGCAATATTTGATAGATTTAAAAAGAGCGAAAATTCCGAGATGTCTTTCATAGACCATCTGGAAGTATTAAGAGGGACTATTGTTAGATCCTTGTTCTCCATATTAGTTGCAGCAATTGTAATATTTATATACAGAGACTGGATTATGGACAATGTAATTACGGGTCCATTAAATCCAGATTTTATTACTTACCGTGCCTTTTGTAACCTAAGCCATTATTTACATTTAGGGGATTCATTATGTATGCCACCTGTAAAAACACAATTACAGAGTACAACATTTGGAGGCCAATTTTTAAGTGCTATTAGTATGGCAATGGTTGGCGGTATTATTGTAGCTTTCCCATTTGTGTTTTGGCAGATTTGGCGATTTGTAAAACCAGCTTTAAAAGAGAAGGAAGTTAAAAACACAAGGTTTGCAATATTCTGGGTCTCCTTCTTTTTCTTTTTAGGAGCCGCATTTGGTTTTTTTGTATTAGGCCCATTTACTTTTAACTTTTTAGCTGGGTTTCAATTAGGCACAAAAAGCTTAATTACTACCATACCAACGTTTGCCGATTATTTGGATAATCTTACGAACCTTATTTTAGGCTGTGGCATTGCTTTTGAAATGCCTGTAATTGTATTTCTCCTTACAAAGATTGGAATTGTAACACCAAAGTTTTTAACTGCTACGCGTAAATATGCTGTTGTAATTATTTTGTTAGTAGCTGCATTTATTACACCAAGTCCAGACTGGTATAGTCAAACGATTGTATTCATTCCGTTATACACCCTATTTGAATTTAGCATCTTCGTTTCAAGATGGGCATATAAGTCTATGAAAGATGATGCTGACGAAGAAGAGTGGGATTAAAAAGTAATTTGAAAACATCATAATAAGATTATAAACAATTCAATAATAGTACTATGTCATTTGCATTTGATAGTTCAAAACCCATTGCCTTAGGCGCAGATCACGCTGGTATTGATTATAAAAATGAAATCAAAGCATGGTTAGAAGCAAAGGGCTATGCTGTGAAAGATTTTGGCACCTACAATACCGACTCGGTAGATTACCCCGATTTCGCACATCCTACTGCAAGTAGTGTTGAAACAGGCGAAGCGAGTTTTGGTATTTTGTTTTGTGGAAGTGCCAATGGTGTTGCTATGACAGCCAATAAGCATGCAGGAATTAGAGCAGGATTATGCTGGCTAACTGAAATTGCAGAATTAACACGCTTGCATAATGATGCAAACATGATTTGCGTACCAGCACGTTTTGTAAGTTTAGATTTAGCAAAAGAGATGATTGAAAAATTTATGACTACACCCTTTGAAGGTGGTAGACATCAAAACAGAGTGAATAAAATTTCTTGTTCTTAAATATTTAAAATCAATATCATGAAGAAACTGATTTGGATCTTTTTGCCTTTGTTAAGTACAATGGCATTTGCGCAAAAAGGAGAAGAGCTTACTAAGTTTAGTAACGTTATTACTAAAGAAGGTTTAAAAGCAAAATTATCTGTAATTGCTAGTGCAGAAATGGAAGGGCGTGAAACTGCAAGTCCTGGCCAAAAGCGCGCTGCGGCTTACATTGAATCTGAATTTAAAAGAATGGGGCTTAAGCCAGGTAATGGTGATAGCTACCAACAACCATATCCAGTTTACCAAGACGAATTAACTGAAAAGAAATTAGCAGTGAATGGAAGAAGTTTTGACTGGGATAAGGATTTTACTTTCTCTATGCAAACAATTGCAACAGGTAAATGGGATTATACAAATACAGTTTTTGCAGGTTATGGTATAGTTGACTCTGCAAAAGGAATTAACGACTACGCTAATTTAGATGTAAAAGGAAAGTTAGTGGTTATTGTTGAGGGTACTAGTACTGGAATGCCAGCAATGGGCCAAGGTGGTAATCGTGCTTTTAATTCAAACCCAGCTTCTCCAATGGCTAAGATGCGTGTTGCAGTTGCAAAAGGCGCAGCAGGATTAGTAATTGTATCAGCAGATTTTCCACGTAAAGCAGCAACTCCTACTAAGGGTAACATGTACTTAAAGCGTAATGATGCAGCAGGTTTTGTAATGGCTACTGTTTCTAGCGAAGTAGCTAGTGCTTTATTAGGTTCAGCTACAAAATTGAGTATTGCAGAAATTGCAGCTTCTAAAAAAGATACTTACACTGCAGCAATAAATGTAGGGGCAACTAAAACAACAACTAACTTAGAAAGTAGCAATGTAATTGCCTACTTGCCAGGTACTGATAAAAAAGACGAATACTTATTCTTAACTGGCCACTATGATCACTTAGGTAAAAAAGGTGATGTGATTTGGTATGGTGCCGACGATGATGGTTCTGGTACCGTAGGTGTAATGCAAATGGCTGAAGCTTTTGCAGCAGCAGCTAAAAAAGGAAAAAGCCCTCGTCGTACCATTGTATTTATGACAGTAAGTGGCGAAGAGAAAGGCTTATGGGGTTCTCAATACTATTCAGAGCATCCATTATTTCCATTGGAAAAAACAACTGCCGATTTAAATACAGATATGATTGGACGTGTAGACACAGAGCGCCCTACAGCAGATTCATTAAACTATGTTTATGTAATTGGTCATGACAAATTAAGTTCTGATTTGCCAATCATTAACGAAGCAGCAAACAAAAAATCAAGCAATATCACATTGGATTATAAATACGATGATCCTGCTGATAAGAATATGATTTACTACCGTAGCGACCATTACAACTTTGCAAGAAAAGGTGTTCCAATTTTATTCTTCTACGATGGTATGTTATTAGCAGACTATCACAAACCAACAGATACTATTGAAAAAATCAATTTTGATCTAATGCAAAAAAGAACCTTAATGGTTTACTTTACAGCATGTGAAATTGCGAACAGAGATGAAATGTTAAAAAGAGATATTCCTTTAAACATGCCTTCTAGATAAGAAGACGCGAGCGCGTCTGATGTATAGACTAGTAAAAATTTATTATAAAAAAAGCCCTTAATAATTTTAAGGGCTTTTTTTATAAGACTACTTCAAGATATGCATAATAGCATAATAACAAGATCCAATTGTTAAAATATAATACAAAGCTAAATCTGTTTTACTTGGAACATCATTTGAAAGAATTTTTATTTTTTTCAATAACATAGGTTTATAAAACAAATAGACTAGTTTAAAAATATGTATTACGAAAGCAAGTAATAATAAAGTTAAAGAAATGTAATTGGCAATGATTCTAAGCATAGAATAATATATTTAATTGATGTAAAACCCGCTGCGCTCCGTATTCTTTAGAAGCATATAGGATCAAAAGTATGGTATTTATATACTGCCTAAATTTTATTGTAGGAAGATTTAGCTGATTAAATGAGGCTAGTTAGAAATTTTTCTGTGTTAATAAAAAGTCCCAAAGCAAACACTTTGGGACTTTTTATTAAATGATATTTTATAAGTTTACTGTCCAAGTATATATGCAAAAATTAATGGAACCACAATAGTTGCATCGCTTTCTACTATAAATTTAGGTGTATGAATATCTAATTTACCCCATGTAATTTTCTCATTAGGTACTGCTCCTGAATAAGAACCATAAGAAGTAGTACTATCACTTATTTGACAGAAATAGCTCCAAAATGGAACATCATGCCATTCTAAATCCTGGTACATCATAGGTACTACGCAAATTGGAAAGTCACCAGCAATACCACCACCCACTTGGAAAAAGCCAACACCCTTTCCACCACTGTTAGCTCGGTACCACTCAGTCAACATCACCATATATTCAATACCGTTTTTCACAGTACTTGCTTTTAATTCGTTCTTAATTACATAGCTAGCAAAAATATTACCAGTTGTGCTATCTTCCCAACCCGGAACGATAATAGGAATATTCTTTTTAGCAGCAGCTACAATCCAGCTATCTTTTGGATCAATCTCATAAAACTCCTCCAACACACCACTTAATACAACTTTGTATAAAAATTCGTGCGGAAAGTATCTTTCACCCGCAGCTTCTGCATCCTTCCACACTTTTTCCAAAGGCTTTTGTAATCTTCTAAAAGCTTCTTCCTCTGGAATACAAGTATCAGTTACACGGTTGTAATGGTTCTCTAATAAATCCCACTCATCCTGAGGCGTTAAGTCACGATAGTTCGGTACTCTTTTATACTTGCTATGTGCAACCAAGTTCATTACGTCTTCCTCTAAGTTCGCACCAGTACAACTAATAATAGCAATTTTGTCTTGGCGAATCATTTCAGCCAAGCTAATGCCTAATTCAGCGGTACTCATCGCACCTGCCAAGCTCACTAGCATCTTTCCGCCATCTAATAAATGGGTTTCATATCCTTTAGCAGCATCCACTAATGCAGCCGCATTAAAATGTCTATACTGATGTTCAATAAATTGGGAAACCGGTCCTTTACTCATATTTTCAGATTTGATGCAAAAGTAATTTTTTTTAGGCATAAATAGTAACTTGTGGAACGATTACGGTTTATCACAAAAAAACCTATAACGCTATGAAAAAGTCAACCCCTAACCTATTAATTGCCTTGGTATTATTAGCTATCCCATTTGGCTATGCAGCCTATTTATACCCAAGCTTACCCGAAACAATTCCTACCCATTTTAATATAAAGGGGGAAGCAGATGGCTTTGGTGGAAGAGATAGTATTTTTTTAGGACCCGGCATTATGTCTGCTGTTGGCTTGTTCACTTTCTTCTTGCTTTCTAATATCAAGAATTTTGATCCAAAAAGATTCAAAAATGAAGACGATGGCTTGTTTAAAAAAATGGCCTTATTTATGGTTGCATTCATGAGTGTTATGGGATTGATCATCACTTATTCAGCAACTGGTCCTAGTGTAAATATTACTAAACTTTTATTGCCGTTTTTAGGTTTAGTATTCGCGGCAACGGGTTGGTATATGCCCAAATTACACCAAAACTATTTCGCAGGATTTAAACTACCTTGGACATTAGAGAACGAAGATAATTGGAATGAAACGCACAAAATAGCAGGTACTGTGTGGATGTTTGGTGGATGGTTTCAGGTTATTGCAACCATCACATTATCCAGCAAACCCGCATTTATTTGCTTTATGATTGCAACTGCAATTATGGTTATTATTCCTACAGTATTCTCATATCGTATGTTTAAAAACGGAAATCAAATAAAGTAAATAAGTAAAGTGCCTAAAAAACACAATCCTCTATAATAATTAAAAACAATCATCCGGCTAAATTTATAAAACACAATGAGCAATAAAAATAATTTAGGAACAAAATATATTCATGCAGGTGCACATCCTGATCCAAGTACAGGCGCCATCATGACCCCTATTTACCAAACATCTACTTATGTACAATCCGCGCCTGGCGTACATAAGGGCTATGAATATGCGAGAAGCCAAAATCCTACCCGCTTTGCACTGGAAGAAGCGTTTGCAGTGATCGAAAATGGAAAATATGGATTGGCCTTTGCAAGTGGTGTTGCGGCAACCGATGCGGTAATGCGTTTATTGGTCCCTGGAGACGAAGTGGTTGCAGCTAATGATATGTATGGAGGTTCATATAGATTGTTCTCAAAAGTACATGAGAAAATGGGCATTAAATTTATCTACGTAGATACTTCTAATGCAGACAATGTAGCCAATGCCATTACGCCAAAAACAAAATTAATATGGATTGAGACACCAACCAATCCATTAATGAATATTACAGACATAGCAGCAGTTGCTGCCATTGGCAAAAAACACAATTGTATTGTTTGTGTAGACAATACTTTTGCATCACCCTATTTGCAAAATCCATTGGACGATGGCGCAACCATTGTAATGCATTCTGCTACAAAATATTTAGGTGGCCATAGTGATGTGATTCAAGGGTGTTTAGTAATGAATGATACTGAATTAAGAGATCAATTGTATTTTATTCAAAAAAGTACAGGAGCAGTTCCAGGACCACAGGATTGTTTTTTAGTATTAAGAGGAATCAAAACCTTACATGTTAGAATGCAAAGGCATTGTGAGAATGGGGAGAAGGTGGCAGCTTATTTACGCCAACATCCAAAAGTAGCAAAGGTATACTGGTGTGGATTTACAGACCATCCTAATCATGATATTGCTAAAAGACAAATGCGTGGATTTGGAGGTATGATGAGCTTTACTTTAAAAGACGATAGCATTGCTGCTGCAACAAAAGTATTATCAAGCACTAAAATATTTTCATTAGCTGAAAGTCTTGGAGGTGTAGAGTCTTTGATAAACCATCCTGCAAGTATGACACATGCATCTATTCCACGTGAAATTAGAATTGCCAATGGCTTAGCCGATGGATTAATTCGATTAAGTGTAGGTATTGAAGATGCAGAAGATATCATAGCCGATTTAGCACAAGCAATTGAATAGGCAATTATCTTAGTTTTAAAATAAGGTCAATTCATAAAGTGAGTACCCAAGAAAGTATTAAAAAAATATTAGACCAAAAAGTAAGACAATACAACAAGATTGATTTCATTGAAAAAGATCCTATTTGTATTCCGCACAAGTTTAAAAAGCAGCAAGACATTGAGATTGCTGCTTTTTTTGCCGCCATATTTGCATGGGGTAATAGAACCACCATCATTAATAAGAGTAATGAATTATTAGAACGCATGGACCATGCACCTTATGATTTCTGTCTACAGCATCAGCCAAAGGATTTAAAAAAGTTACTTGGATTTGTACATCGCACATTTAATGATACCGATGCATTATACTGTATTGAATTTTTTAAACATCATTTTAGCAAGCATAAAAGTTTGGAGTCTGCATTTTTTACGAATCAAATTACAGGCAACCCAATAAATAATGTCGAAGCCGCCCTGATTCATTTTCAAAGCTATTTTATGTCTTTGGAAGATGCGCCTAGGCGAACACAAAAACATGTATCAAGTCCTGTGTCGGGTTCCACCTGCAAGCGCTTAAATATGTTTTTAAGATGGATGATTCGAAAAGATAAACAAGGTGTTGACTTTGGTATTTGGAATGCAATAAAACCTTCGGAACTAATCATTCCCATAGATGTACATGTGGCAAGGGTTTCCCGTTACTTAGGTATTTTAACGAGACCACAAACCGACTGGCAAGCTGCATTGGAATTAACTGAATATTGCCGAACTTTAGATCCTAAGGATCCAGTTAAATATGACTTTGCCTTATTTAGCTTAGGGGTGATTGAGAAATTTAATTAGTCAATTTATATAGTATGGAAATTAATTTGCAATCTCTCGAGAAATTAGATACTCCAAGTTTGGAGGCAACTATCAATGAATTAATCAAAAATGACTTTTCAAGATTGGTGCAGATCCTATATCGAATTGATGTATCCGAAGCAAAGCTTAAAAACATACTCAACTCGAATCCCAATGAAGATGCAGGAAAACTAATTGCTCAAGTAATATTAGAGCGCTTAGCTGCCACTAAAAAAGCAAGAGAAAGCTTTAACATGCAGCCACGTATAGACGACACCGAAGAAAGATTATAATTTACAAATCTCCTAACAAAGGACGCATCACAATATCTTCTACAACTGCCTGAGGGCTCAATTGAGTAGCTGCATAAATCATTTTAGCAATATCATTTGCTTCCATAATTCTTTTTGGATCAACCCCTGAACCCGCCCAACTATTGGTATACACGGCGCCTGGGCATACTGCAGTTACTTTAATTCCCTTGTCTTTTAATTCTAATCTTAAATTTTTAGAGAACCCTAATAAAGCAAACTTGCTAATACTATAAGAACCCCCATTTTCATATGCATTTAAAGAAGCTATGGAACAGATATTAAAAATATGTCCATTTGTATTGGATAACATGCTTGGCAATAGTGCCCTAGTTAAATGATAGGCCGACATTAAATTCGTATTTAACTGTTGCTCCAATTGACCTTCGGCTTCGTCCTGAATTTTACCTGGCACAAAATAACCTGCATTGTTTACTAGTATTTGAGGCTGCGTATTTTGCAAACACCATTTTGAAAAAGCATCTACATCTGCTTTTAAAGAAAGATCAGCCGCCATTGCTTCAATTGTTACCAATGGATATTTAGTACGCAAAACTCCAACCGATGCTTCTAAGTCTTTAGCTGTTTTACTTGTTACATATAAACTATGCCCGTGAGCTGCAAATGTTTCTGCAATGGCATATCCAATTCCCTTTGAGGCACCTGTAATAACGATATTCATAAATTAATACTTTACCTGATAAAGATAGCCCTCAAAATTGTATTTTCGCTCATGGCATATTCGCACTTATTTTTTGACCTTGATCATACTATCTGGGACTTTGAAATGAATTCCAAGGAGACCTTATTGGACCTACATCAAAAATTTCAATTAGCTGAAAAAGGAATTACCGATTTTGATGGATTTTACGATCATTATAGTGTCCATAATCACCGCTTATGGGACAGGTATACTAAAGGATTCATCAAACAAGAAGAGTTGAGGTGGAAGCGTATTTACCTAAGCTTGTTAGATTTTAAAATTGCAGACGAAAAACTGTCAAAAGAAATGTCACATGACTATTTGGACATTCTCCCTAATAAAACGAACCTCTTTCCCTATACCATTGAGATTTTAGATTACCTAAAAGCAAAGGGATATCAAATGCACTTAATTACCAATGGGTTTGAATCGGTGCAGTTCAAAAAAATAAAGAACGCTAAATTAGAGCCCTATTTTATTGAAGTAATCACTTCTGAAGCAAGCAATAGCCTTAAACCCAATAAAGAGATATTTGAATATGCTTTAGATAAATCAAAAGCTAAGCTGGAGGAAAGCATCATGCTTGGTGATAACGAAAGTGCAGATATACAAGGCGCTATTAATATTGGAATGGACTCGGTATTTGTGAATCATATTAATGCAATACCAACTGTTCCTGCCACCTACACCATTACACACTTAAAAGAGCTAGAAGCTATTTTATAAATAAGTTCAAAGATGATTACACAAAAAAGGCCTCGAAAAAATCGAGGCCTTTTTAATATTCTTAAAATGGTGTATGATAAAATTTTGTCGAAGCTTACAACTACTTAAAAAATTACCAAGTAGCCAAAACAGTTATTCCTCCTTTTACCACATCACCAATCTTACAATTAATCTTAGCATCCAATGGCAATAATAAGTCAACCCTGCTACCAAACTTAATAAATCCATACTCAGCCGTTTGATCAAACTTAGTTCCAACTGCTGCATAATTACAAATACGACGTGCTAATGCGCCCGCAATTTGTTTTAATAATATGCTACCCTTTTCATTTTCAATGACCACTGACCAACGCTCATTGTCGGTAGAAGATTTTGGATGCCAGGCAACCAAAAATTTACCAGGATGATATTGATTGTAAATAATATTTCCAGCAATAGGTGTACGATTCACATGCACATTGGCAGGACTCATAAATACACTCACTTGAATTCTTTTTTCTTTATAATATTCGTCGGGTTCTACTTCCTCAATAACTACTACTTTGCCGTCAGCTGGAGAAACAATTGCAGAGGCATCTTTCGTCCAATTTCTGCTAGGCATTCTAAAGAAAGAAACAATAAAGAGGAATAATCCTAATGTGATTAAAAACAAGGCCCAAGCAGCAATCGTGCTAATTGGAAACAAGTAAGAGAAGTTCGCAATATTGATAGCACCAACAACTAATGCAGTTAAAGCAATGGATGCGGTTCCTTCTTTATGTATAGTCATGCAATAAATTTAAAGCGCAAAGGTAAAACATCTAAAACAGAATCTGAAGTAATAACCAAACAAAAGGTGTAGCTAATAAAATAGAGTCAAATCGGTCTAAAAAACCTCCATGACCAGGCATCATACTTCCACTATCCTTTACACCAGCCATTCTTTTGAGTTTGCTCTCAAATAAATCTCCAAAATTTCCCATAATAGCGGCAACCAAGCTAATTAAAAATATAAACTTCTCTTGAATTGGAATCCAAATGCCTAGCACTTTTGTTACTATTAACACAGCTAAAATAACACCTGCAATGGTACCCTCCCATGTTTTATTCGGAGATATGGATGACAATGGTGTCTTTCCAATAAACGAACCCACCAAATAAGCCATAGTATCGTTTACCCAAACAGTTACAATTACTAATAATGGTATTGAAAAACTCCAATCGCCGAAAAAGGTGTTAGCCATGAATCCTTTTAATTGGAAAAATAAAGAAAGTGCCATAGGAATATAAGCCAATCCAAAAAAGCTAATGGCCCAATTTTGCAAAATAAACCCTTTCTTATAATTTATTAATTCGCCTGCTACAAGACCGCCAATTACAATAGGCAATATTCTACTCCCTAAGTATTTAATACTTAAGTCTTTTACTCCCAAACTATTGGGCGCCAAGGTCATCATTAGCACCACACCTAATACTAATAGCCCCCATTTGTGTACTGGTGAAATATTTTTATAACTTGGAAATATTTTTGCTAATAATTTTTGATACTCAAACAAACAACCGGTTGCAATGGCAACAAACAGCAAAAAGAAGGACCAGTTATTCCAAACCAATCCACCCAACATTACAATTACAAAAACAATTGCCGATAAAGCCCTAACTCTAAAAACAGAAAAATTCAATGCCATAACAAAAAAAATTTATTCAATATACAACTATGTATTCAATGTGTCTAATTCTATGGTTTTTAATACTTCTTTAGCCTGTTCTTCCAAATTGGCAGGCACAAATACTTCAACTTTTCCCATGAATACAAAGGCGGAATCTTTTTTATCCATGGTTTTAGCTGGGATACCATTTTCATTCAATAAACTTGTTACAATCGAAGAAGTAGCTAAGTTGCTACTCGAGAATATCATTTTCCAGTCTTGCATAATTTGTATAGTTTGATGCTGTTTTTAATTTAATTAATAAGAATGCTACCAATGCAACAGCAACGATGCCCCAATACAATGGCAGGTTCTCGTCCATAACTTTATCTACCTTAACTGCGTCGGCTCTTACTAAATACAGTGTTACAATTGCAACGGCATTATTGATAAAGTGCAATAATATCGATAGCCAAATGCTTTTGGAGTATTCAAAAATAAAACCAAGCACAATGCCCAGTCCCATTCTTGACAAAAACCCAAAATAAGAAAAATGAAAAGCACTAAACACAATTGATGTAATCACAATGGCAATGATTGCATTGCCGGACCAATCTTTTAAAGTTTTTTGCAAGGCGCCTCTAAAATAAAGTTCTTCTACTAGTGCAGGAATGAATGCGACTGCTAATAAATTTATAATAAGGTCCCCTATCGAATGCATTTGTGTCATAGCCATCAAAGCTTTCTTATAAGCTGCCTCAAGCCCATTAGCCCATGATTTAAAATTTACAGGAACAGGAATCAGCTCGGTGAGGCTAGCCAATGCGCCACTTAATAACAACCCTGAAAAAGCCAATAAAATAACCCATTGTATTTGTATTGGATTGTTAATAGGTCTAAAGCCCATATTGCTAACAATAGCCCCTTTTGTGAAAAAGGCGACTGCAAAACTTGGAATCAAAAAAGCAATTACCGAGGCTAGTGCATTCGCAAATAAAGAAATATGGGCATTTTGGGGTTGCAGTAATACCCTTTGCGTTTCTGTAAAACCAACGTGAAAATAACCAGCAACCAAGGAAAATGTAATAAAGGCCCCTAATATCAAACTTATGCCCGTAGTGCCTAAAAATATGGCTAAACGCATGCCAGGAGTCATATGAAAAAGGCTTCTATCTTCAGATCTCATCTAAATGCAATTTATTGGTACATTTGCAACCGTATCGGTTAGATGCAAGATAATGAATTCATATGGTTTCTATAGGCAATATACAATTACCGGATTTCCCTTTATTACTCGCTCCTATGGAGGATGTGAGTGATCCTCCATTTAGAGCAGTGTGTAAAGACAATGGGGCCGACCTGATGTACACGGAATTTATTAGTAGTGAAGGCCTGATTCGGGATGCCATAAAAAGCAAACAAAAGTTAGACATCTACGATTATGAGCGCCCAATTGGTATACAGATATTTGGGGGGGACGAGGAGGCTTTGGCATTATGTACGAAAATTGTAGACACAGTTAACCCCGATTTAATTGACATTAATTTTGGTTGCCCCGTAAAAAAGGTAGCCATGAAAGGTGCTGGTGCTGGGGTTTTAAAAGACTTGGATTTAATGGTTCGCTTAACTGAGGCTGTTGTTAAAAGTACCAATTTGCCAGTGACAGTAAAAACAAGACTCGGCTGGGATGAGAATAGTAAAAATATTCGCGAAGTAGCGGT
>CANFLP010000023.1 GCA_947447835.1 Bacteroidota bacterium | reverse complement strand
TGGATTTTGCATTTCAGCTTCCATCTTTTCGCTATTTGTAACGAAGTATGGAGAAACGTATCCACGATCAAATTGCATACCTTCCACAACATCAACTGTTGTATCAGTACCCTTAGCTTCTTCAACAGTGATAACACCTTCTTTACCTACTTTAGACATTGCCATTGCAATCAACTTGCCAATTTCATTATCGTTGTTAGCAGAGATAGAAGCAACTTGCTCAATTTTCTTTGTGTCGTTTCCAACAGTTTGAGATTGTGCTTTTAAGCTTGCTACTACTTTTTCAACTGCTTTATCAATACCACGCTTTAAATCCATCGGGTTTGCACCAGCAGTAACGTTTCTTAAACCTTCACTGATAATTGCTTGCGCTAATACAGTTGCAGTTGTTGTACCATCACCAGCTTGATCAGCAGTTTTAGAAGCAACTTCTTTTACCATTTGAGCACCAATGTTTTCAATTGGATCTTCTAAATCAATTTCTTTTGCTACAGATACACCATCCTTTGTAACAGAAGGCGATCCAAATTTTTTCTCAATCACTACGTTACGACCTTTTGGCCCTAAAGTAACTTTCACAGCGTTGGCTAAAGTGTCAACACCTTTTTTCATTTTATTTCTCGCTTCTAAGTCGAAAAAAATCATTTTAGACATATCAGTTTATTTTTTTAATTCGTTAATTATTTTTTAAAATGGACCGTTTGGGAAAGTATTATTTATACAATCGCCAAAATATCGCTTTCACGCATGATCAATAAATCTTGACCTTCAATTTGAATTTCAGTTCCAGCGTATTTACCATATAAAACGGTGTCACCCACTTTCACTGTAACTGGTTCGTCTTTTTTACCTGGACCTGCAGCAACAATCACACCACGTTGTGGTTTTTCTTTTGCTGTGTCTGGGATAATGATTCCTCCAGCTGTTTTTTCTTCAGCAGCGGCAGGCATAACAATTACTCTGTCGTGTAAAGGCGTAATGTTTACTTTTTTAGCCGTACTCTTAGCCATACTTTATCGTTTTTGGTTTTTTAATGAATTGATTTACCCTTATATATCTTCAAGAACCTTGCCAATGACTTTATTACTTATTATATAAGTCAAAATTGCAGTGGCAAGAACTAAAAGGGGACAAGGGAGGCAAATCTATGCTTAAATTTGAAGGTTTGAGGCTTATTTATGTAAAAAATGTCAGTTTTTTCGGAAATATTTAGATAGCTTTGCCCCCCTTATAGCTCTTATTATTATGATGAACAGAAGAAACATCCGAATTAAAGTAATGCAGGTTTTGTACATGCTAGAATCTAATATTCAAGGCACATCTAACTCATTACTTAACAAAGAATTTGACAAAACACGTAATTTATTCGTGTTCTTAGTTCATCTAATCCACCAAGTGGCATTATATGCCGAAGTGGAAGCTCAACAAAGAGCGTCTAAAAATCTCCCTAATCAGGCCGATTTATCAGTAAATATCAAAATTGCAGGCAATTCGATTGTTTGGCAAACTATCGAATCAGAGGCATACAAAAAAGCACTTGAAATAGTAAAACCACATCAATGGATTGAAGGCGATTTGGTTAAGAATTTGTTTAGACAATTAACGGAGTCTAATGAATACAAGGCTTATATCAACGAAGAAAACAGAGACAAGGCAAAAGAGAAAGAAATTCTAAAATTCATTTTTGGAACCATCATTTTAGGTTCAGAAAATGCAGTTGATTATATTGACGAACATTTTACAAATTGGGAAGACGAAGGTGATATGATGATTGGCTTTGTGCTTAATTATATTCAAAAACCTGGGTCACTTAATTTCCTAGATTTAGTGGGTGACGAGAAGATGAAATTTGCCACCGATTTATTACAAACTGCCATTGATAAAAAGACAATTGCAGAAGATATTATTAAACCAAAATTAAAGAACTGGGATCCTGAACGTATTGCAGTGATTGACATGATTTTGTTACGTTTAGGTGTTTGTGAATTGGTTTATTTCGAGACCATTCCTACAAAAGTGACTATTAATGAATACATTGATTTGGCAAAAGAATACAGTACCGAACAAAGTGGTCATTTTGTGAACGGTATTTTGGACAGTATTCACAAAGAATTAGTGGGTAATGGTAAGATTCAGAAAGTAAGCCATAAGGCTAAATAGTTACTTTAACCTATATTTGTGTGAAGCAAATAAAGCGCATAAAATTTAAAACAAACTTAAACAAATACAAATGACAGCAATTTTATTACAAGCTCCACAAGGTGGTGGTACTTTTCAATTGGTGATGTTAGGTGGTATCATCGTAGTATTCTGGTTTTTCATGATTCGTCCACAAGCTAAGAAAGCAAAAGAGCAAAAGAAGTTTATCGATGGTATGCAAAAAGGAGATAAAGTAGTTACCATTGCTGGTATTCATGGCTCTATTAGTAAAGTAAATGAAGACAATACAGTTCAATTAGAAGTTAGCCCAGGTAGCTACTTAAAAATTGAAAGATCTTCTATTAGCTTAGAGTGGTCTCAAGCTATTAACAAGTAAGATTTTCCTTATCATAATTGAATCCGAAATTAGAAACCTACTTACAGGAATCTAGTTTCGGATTTTTTGTTACTATATTTTATTAACTTTAATTATGTCAATCATAATAGGTTTAACAGGAGGTATTGGTTCAGGTAAGTCCACCATTGCAAAGGTATTTGCCAATTTGGGTGTGCCTGTTTTTGATGCCGATGCTGCTGCTAAAAATATAATGAACACAAGTACAATTATTAAGGAAAATCTAATTGAACATTTTGGACCAGAAGTTTATACAAAATCTAATTCCACTCAAAGTGAATCAATCGAAGTTCTAAACAAAGCTTATTTATCAAGCATTGTTTTTTCGAATCCATTTAAATTAGAATTATTAAACGCTATTGTTCATCCAATTACCATACAAGCAGCTAAGGATTGGGCTGCTCAGCAATCGACGCCTTATGTAATTAAAGAAGCTGCATTATTTTTTGAATCTGGTTCAAGTACTGGAGTGCAAAGCATTATAGGTGTAACCGCACCTTTAAGTATGCGCATTCATAGAGTAATGAAAAGAGATCATTGTGCTAAGGAAGATGTTGAAAAAAGGATCTCACATCAAATTGATGATTCCTTAAAAATGAAACTATGTGACTGGGTGATTGTGAATGATGATCAGCATTTAGTTTTGCCACAGGTAGTAGCCCTACACGAAAAAATACTTGCTAGTTTATAGCGACTTGTTAATTTTATCATTCAAAAGTTGGCTACTTTATAATCTTGTAGCACCAACGTTTTAATCTTCCTTCAAAATCAAATGGGGTAGTAGCTTTTGTAATATCTTTTACTTGTTCACTATTGATGTTTTCTAAATCAATGATAAATTGCGTAAAGTTGGTACTAAAATATAGAATTCCTCCTGGCTTCATAGCACGCAACACATCATTGATTAATTCTACATGGTCACGTTGAATGTCTAAAATATCCTTCATCCTTTTACTGTTGCTAAAAGTGGGGGGATCCATTACTACTAATTCGTAATGATTAGAGGGTAAAGTCTTTAAATATTGTTTCACATCAGCATGCACAAACTGATAAGCCACTGGGTTTTTCAATAAATTAATTGCAAAATTATCTTCACTCCATGCTAAATAAGTTTTAGACAAATCAACTGACGTAACTGTCTTAGCGCCTGCTGCTGCTGCATAAACAGAGAATGAACTGGTATAACTAAACAAGTTTAAGAAGTTATTATCTTTTGCTTCGGTAGCAACCATTTGTCTGGTGATACGATGATCTAAAAACAATCCAGTATCTAAGTAATCGGTTAGGTTGACAAGAAACTTGTGTCCATTTTCTTGAACCGTAATTATTTTAGATTCAGTTACTTCTTCCTTTTCATATTGGCCTTCCCTATGCGACATTCTTTTACGCAACTTCACATACATATGGTCGGTTGGTACTCCTGTCATTGTAGAGATGATGGTCTTGGTGGTTTCAAACCATTCCGCATGTTCTTCCTCAGATAATGCATGACGTCGGTTGTATTCAGCGATATATATGTATTCCTCGTAAAACTCTACACATACAGGAAATTCGGGTAAATCATGATCATATAATCTCCAACAAGTCAAGTTTAAACGCTTGGCTTGTTTAAGTCGGTGCTTATAGTTTTTAAGCAACCTGTTTTCAAACATTTGAAATTTCTCTGGAGTCATATATTGCACAAAAATACTACAAAAAAAAGAAGCGCTACAATTGTAACGCTTCTAGATTTATTATTTATTTAGGTCTTATTTTAATTTAGCCAATGCTTCTTTAATTCTAGCCCATGCTTTTTCGATATTTGGCATACTGTTAGCAAATGAAAAACGAACACAATTTGGTTCGCCAAATGCATCACCCATAACCGATGAAACGTGTGCTGTGTTTAATAAGTACATGCTAAAATCAGCAGCGTTTGCAATTGTTTGTGCACCATCAGATTTTCCATAATAAGAGCTTACGTCTGGGAATACATAGAATGCACCTTCTGGAGCATAACATTTAAAACCTGGCATTTCACTAACTAATTTTAATGTAGTTGCTCTACGACGCGTAAATTCTTCGGTCATTTCCATTGACGGTTTCAAATCACCTAATAAAGCAGTAACAGCTGCTTTTTGTGTAATTGAACATGTACCTGAAGTAAATTGACCTTGTAATTTTTCCATTGCTTTTGCAATTTCTACACTAGATGCAGTATATCCTAATCTCCAGCCAGTCATTGCAAAACCTTTACTTAAACCATTAATGACTACAATTTGTTCTTTGATTTCGTCAAACTGAGCGATACTCTCATGCTTCCCTACAAAGTTGATATACTCATAAATCTCATCTGATAAAATAGTGATTTGAGGATATTTCTTAAATAAGTTGGCTAATGCTTTTAATTCCTCTTTGCTATATACAGCGCCACTTGGATTACAAGGACTAGAGAACATAAATACTTTTGTTCTTGGTGTAATTGCAGCTTCAATTTGTGCAGGTGTTGCTTTAAATCCTGCTTCTGTGCTTGTTCTAACTTCTACCACCTTTCCGCGTGCAATTTTTACCAATTCAGAATAAGTTACCCAATATGGAGTAGGAATGATTACTTCATCACCATCGTCTACCAACGCTAAAATAGCATTTGCTAAACTTTGTTTTGCACCAGTTGATGTTACTATTTGTTCTGGTTTATAGTCAAGGTTATTATCTCTTTTTAATTTTGCACAAACTGCTTCTCTTAAATCTAAGAATCCTGCTACTGGTGTATAGTGTGACCAGTTGTCATTAATTGCTTTTATTGCAGCGTCTTTAATATGTTGTGGCGTATCAAAATCTGGTTCACCCAAGCTTAAGTCAATTACGTCAACTCCTTGTGCTCTTAATTCACGACCTAACTTAGCCATTTTTAATGTTTCTGGCTCACTAAAACGATTTAATAAAGATGATAATATCATGGTATATATTTTGTATTGCAAATTTCGCAAATTATTCGCAAACGCCTGTAAGTTTTAGCCTTTTGGTGCCATTTAATTATTCAGTGTTTGTGAATATCTATGTAATACCTATGAAATTAGGGAGCTTAAGGTAGGATGTCATCGAAATTAGCCAAATAAGACTTCTTCCTTTTTAATTCATAATCATATATAAGGTGCCCTAGGTTTTTGTAGAAAGGATATCCCACTGTATCATAATCATATTTACTGTCGTTAATGATCCCATCCTTGTTGCAATATATAACTGCACTCAACATAAACTCAACCTTATTAACGGTATCTACTATATAGCTAATATCTAATAAGAAACCATAAGCGTCACCTGGCTTATTAAATATTTTGATATTGGGAGGAATGGGACCTTTTTCTGCACCCATATACATAAACTTACAATAGGAGGGCCAATAGTCTGCAGAGTCATAAGTTGGATATTGAGATTCAGTTGGCACAGTATGCATCCATTTTAAAAGGAATGCTCTATCTTCTTTTGTTAGATTAAATCTTTTTTGAATGGGTGTTTGATCAAAAAATAGTACTGATTGTAAAATATGATGCAAGTCGTTTAGGTAGATTCTGTTTTTTACCGAAAAATCCATGGGCCCCATAACTAGGGAATCATTGCTATTGTAATATCCCTTTCCTAAAAATGCATTGTAGTTGGGAAGTGGCTGTTTATTATATTGGGCATCTTGATGATAAATCTTTTTTCCATTATCATTAAAAAAATCAATAGCCTGTGTTTGTCTGCTCTCATCCTGTGTTCGTCCTAATTCCAATCTGTTTCTAATATACGCATCTTTATATCCTTTCTCTGCTAGCTTTTTGTGAATGTTTTCTTGTCCTATAAATTCAAACAATCTATTTGCTGCATTATTGTCGCTTACTAAAAATATTTCTTTAATGGCTTCTTCAATAGTTTGCTTTCCATTTTGCGCATACGCATTATTGTAAATAGTTTCTTGACGACCACCAACACTATCGTAGTAAAGTGTAGAAGATTTAGTTAATTCAGGAATGTGTAAAGTATTTATCTTATCTAATGCCATTATGGATAGTGGCATTTTTACTGTACTAGCTGGATAAAAATATTCTGCTGGGTTTAACCTGTAACTAAATTCTTTAAAGTGGGGTATATTGTTTTTATCTCTATCAATTTGCGTGTAAAATATTTGAACTCGATATTCATTGGGGTTGTTTAATAGTTCATCAAATTGAGCAGGCTTTTGTTTCATTAAACCTTCCAAAAATGAATCATTCACCTGAGCGTTGGCTGGTACCATAAATAAACAAAGTAGAATAGCGCTTACTAAAAATTTCATATTCAAATGTATTAAAAACTAACATACATTTGTCTAAGATTATGGAAAAGTTTATCTCGGTATTTGATATGTTTAAGATTGCTGTTGGGCCTTCAAGCTCTCATACATTGGGACCTTGGGTGGCTGCATTACATTGTATACAACAGGTGGATGCAAATCTTGGTTTAAATTCTGTTAATCACATACAGGTTAAATTATATGGTTCCTTGGCTAAAACTGGAAAGGGACACGGAACAGATATGGCGGTTTTAATGGGCTTATTAGGAGAAGATCCAATTATAACGGATACTAGTTTAATTTCTAATAAAGTAGATAGGGTAAAGGCCTCTAAACAGATTCCATTGAACAGGGAAAATACAATTCAGTTTGATTATGATAAAGATGTGTTTTTTCTTAAAGATCAATCCTTACCACATCACCCCAATGCAATGCAGTTTGTTGTCAAAACAAATAAAGTAGAAAACACGTATACCTATTATTCTATTGGTGGAGGTTTTATTGAATTTGAGAACACTTTGGGTGAAATTATTTCTCCGGTATTGGATAATATTATTGAAGTGCCTTTTGATTTTTATACCACCGAAGAACTATTGCATTGGTGTATGAAAACAGGCATGAAGATTAGTGAGATTGTTAGAGAAAATGAAAAATCTAATATTGCAGAACAGCTAGTAGATGAAAAACTAGATGCTATCTGGCAAACCATGTTAAATTGCATTTATAAAGGTTGTACCACTCAGGGCACTTTACCTGGCGGTTTACAAGTTAGAAGGCGTGCATTTGATTTAAACAATCAATTATTAAAGCAAGCTGGTTTTGATAATATAAAAGATTGGATGAATCTAATTAAAAGTGGTGGTCAAGACTTTAGGTATATATTGGATTGGGTAAGTTGTTTTGCATTGGCTGTGAATGAAGAAAATGCAAGTTTTGGAAGGGTAGTGACTGCGCCAACAAATGGTGCTGCGGGAGTCATTCCTGCTGTGTTAATGTATGCTCAAATTTTCTGCGATAAAAATAGTGAATCAGATATCAGGCAATTTTTAATGACTGCAAGTGCAGTTGGTATATTATTTAAAAGTGGTGCTACTATTTCTGCAGCAATGGGTGGATGTCAAGCAGAGATTGGTGTTTCTTCGGCAATGGCAGCTGCTGCTTTAACAGAATTATTAGGAGGCAATCAAAAACAATCTTTAATGGCTGCTGAAATTGCCATGGAACATCATTTGGGTTTAACCTGTGATCCTGTTGGAGGCTTAGTTCAAATTCCATGTATCGAACGCAATACCATGGGTGCTATCAAAGCTATTACTGCGGCTCAATTAGCTTTACAAAGTAAACCTGATTTTGCTTTAGTGAGTTTGGATAAAGTCATTAAAACAATGTGGAATACCGCATTGGACATGAGTGTGAAATACAAGGAAACAGCAGATGGCGGCTTAGCTATACAAATACCAATTGCATTAGCTGAGTGCTAGGATCTATAATTCTCCTTCAACAAATTCGTGATTAGAATAGTCCTTAATTACATCATACAATGTTCCTCTTTCAATAGGTTGTCTATTTACTTGTTTAATTAGACCAACTAATTGTTCGGTAGTCATTGCAGGTGTTTGCTCCTCGCTACCTGCCATTGAATAAATCTTAGTGGTGTCGTCGATAGTGCCATCAATGTCATTCACACCATAGCTTAAAGTTAATTGGGCGATATCACGACCCAGCATTGGCCAATAAGCTTTTATGTGCGGGAAATTATCAAGATATAATCGAGATACTGCATACATTTTTAAATCATTGGCCATGGTAGATTCTGGAACATGGCTCATGTCATTTCCTTCGTTACGGAACTTTAATGGAATGAAAGTATTGAATCCTTTTGTTTCATCTTGCAATTGACGAAGGCGTTCCATATGATCAATGCGGTGTTCATATTTTTCGATATGACCATACAACAAAGTTGCATTGCTGTGCATACCTAATTGGTGTGCTGTTTTATGAATTTCTAGCCATTGGTCTGCAGTTGCTTTGTCTGCACAAATAATGGTTCTTACATCTGGATGAAATATCTCGGCTCCTCCTCCTGGTAATGAATCCAATCCTGCTTCGTGTGCTAAACGCATACCTTCTTGGGTACTCACATTTGCTTTACGGAACATATATTCCAATTCAACTGGAGTAAATGCTTTTATATGTAATGCTGGACGATGCGCTTTTATAGCACGCATTAATTCCAAGAAAAATTCTAAAGTTAATTTAGGATGTACTCCACCAACAATGTGTACTTCGGTAACTGGTTTACCATCGTAGGACTTTACGATATCCAACATTTGGTCAATCGTTAATTCCCATCCTTCTTCTTTGTGTGCGTATAATTTTGAGTAAGAACAAAATTTACAAGAGAACACACACACATTGGTAGGTTCAATATGGAAATTTTTATTGAAATAGGTTTTATTACCGTGTAATGATTCTCTTTTCCAATTGGCTAAAGCACCAACATAGGGTAGTGCTGCTTTCTCAAATAAATAAACGCCTTCGTCAAACGAAAGGCGTTCATTATGAATTACTTTATTTCCAATTTGTTGTAAACGACTGTCTTGCTCTGCACCGATGATTACTTCGATATTCTTCGTGTTCATGTCTGCTCTATTTGAGCACAAAGTTACAAATAATCATAGGATTATAACACATAATTAAATATGTGATTCGTCATAAATTAGCCAATCAAAATACCTGCAATACTAGCAGATAAGTAGGAAGCTAGTGTTCCTGCTAATAAAGCTTTTAGGCCTAATTCAGCTAAGTCTTTTCGTCGGCTTGGAACTAGTTCTCCAATACCACCAATAAGCATACCTACGCTACTAAAGTTAGCAAAACCACATATTGCAATACTTACTATAAATAAGCCTTTTTCTGTTATGATAGGTACTGCCTTGCTTGTTAAACTTTTGAAAGCAACGAATTCATTAATAGTTAATTTTTGTCCTAATAATGTTGCAGCACTTTGAATGTCGGCATTTGGAATACCCATTGCCCAAGCCATTGGATAGAAGATTTTTCCAAATACATAGTTTAAGCTTAAATCTAAATGCGCATTAAATACATGGCCAATTTTAAGTAAGCTCCAGTCAATCAATGCGATTAAGGCAATAAATCCAATTAACATAGCTATTACATTCATGGCAATTTTAAAACCTTCGCCAGCGCCATGAGTGATGGCATCAATGGTATTGCTATATTGACTTTTAACTTCTAGTTTAACCTTACCCATGGTTTGAGATTCCTCTGTTTCTGGAAAAAGGATTTTAGCAATTACTAAGGCACCAGGAGCTGCCATTAAACTTGCGGTAATTAATTTAGGCGCTAGATCCATACCCGCTTGTGCACCCATGTTAGCGTATACAATTAGTATACCACCAGCTATACAAGCTAAGCTTCCGCTCATACTTGCTAAAATTTCACTTTTGGTCATGGTTGGTAAATAAGGACGAATCATTACTTGCGCTTCTACTTGTCCAACAAATGCACTAGCTACATTACTTAATGCTTCGGCACCGCTCACACGCATGATAAAATTCATAGCCTTGGCAATCACAGCAACAATTCTTTGCATGATGCCAAAATGATATAATAAGGCTACTAATACACAAACTAAAATGATTGTAGCTGTTACGTTAAATGCAAATACAAATCCACCATTGGTAAAGTCAGCTACACCTGTTGGTGTAGTTGCAGAAATTCCTCCATATACAAAGGCAGCTCCCTGACGTGAGAACTGTTCAATTTTGCCCATTCCTTTTCCTAAAGTTTGAAAGAAGCTTGTAACGGCTGGTATTTTCAAAACAAGAATACCAATACCTAATTGCAAAGCCAATCCACTCGCAACTAATCGGTAATTGATTCTCGTTTTATTGTTAGAGAATAAAAAAGCAATTGCCAATATTAAAGCCACACCTATCAGTCCTTGAAATCTTTCCATGGTTAATTATTAAGGCAGTAAGATAATTAAATAATTGTTAACTAATAAGCGTTTTGGCTTAAAAGTTGAGCCGGAATAGGGTAGAAATCATAAATCCCGCCAAAGCGGGATTTATGAAATTTTATATAGAAAGAAATCAACTACAAATGAGATTGTATTTTCTTATCTAATACTGCTTTAGGTACAGCGCCAATTTGTTTGTCTACTACTTGACCACCTTTTACGAAAAGGATGGCAGGAATAGAAGTGATACCAAAATTCATGCTTAAGTTAGGGTTAACGTCAACATTCACTTTACCAATGTTCACTTTGCCATCGTATTGTACCGCTAATTCTTCAATAACTGGTCCTATTGCACGACAAGGTCCACACCACTCAGCCCAAAAATCAATTACTGTAAGTTTGTCGCTTTCCATAACGTCTTTCTGGAAATTCGCATCTGTAAATTCTAATGCCATATTATTTATTTTAATTTGTGTTTGTATGCTAATTATCTGTCAAAAATAGTTCCATTCTTTAATACCTGCCCATTTGACTTTTCCACGAATTGGCATTGTCAATGGGGACAATTTTTCTGCCATACAGGCATTTTAGTTAACCAGGTTCACTTTTACTCCTAATTCCGGGGTCTTGTCTAAGAATTCAACCAGTTCATCATTCATTGAAAATCCCTTTTCTATGGTTAACAAGCTAGCAATCATTTGCTCTCTTGGTTCAATAAATGTTACTTTAAACGAGGACTTACCTGGATTTTGTTTTAAGTTCTTTTCAAAGAAAGTAATAATCTCATCATTTAAATGAGCTGGATGTAAAGTAATTTCAATGGACCTGGTTTGATTTTGTTTCACGGTCTCCAATAATGACATACTTTGAATTTTAAATTCAAAATTATTGGGTTGGTTAAATCTAGTTCTGAACGATCCGTTGATGTATACTTTTTGTCCTACTTCTAAATAATTCTGAAACTTCACGTAATCCTCACTCCATAAAAGAAAATCGGTTTTACTTGTAAAATCTTCAATTACAAAAGACCCAAAGTTCTTTCCTGTTTTAGTTATACGATGTTGTACATCGGTAATTAAACCCGCTAACTTAAACATTCTACCTAACTGATTAGGTTGAACCGAAAGATTGTCTTTTACCTCATTAAAATCAGCAATATTGGTAAAATTATAATGACGCATTTCAAAATTAAAATGATCCAAGGGATGCCCACTCATAAACATTCCTGTTACATCTTTTTCATGTTCTAATGTCTCCGTTAATGTCCATTCTTCACAAGTTGCAAGCTTTGGCAAAGGCACTTGCATTGCCGATGGGAGGTCTCCAAATAGGGTATTGGTAGTTCCTGTACTCATGGCTTGTGTAGCCTGTGCGTATTGAATTAATTTTTCTAATCCATTTGAACGATCACCGTCTGCAACATTAAAATATTGTGCACGATGATATTCGGGGAAACAATCAAATGTGCCAGAGTAAGCTAAACTTTCTAATGATTTTTTATTTACTGCACGAGACAAAACTCTTTTGATATAATCCACCATATCTTTAAAATGGCCCCCTTTATCTCTCTCAATTATAATGGCTTCAATTGCAGCTTCACCAACACCTTTTAATCCACCTAACCCAAATCGTATTTGACCTTGTTTATTTACAGAAAAACCTTTTAATGACTCATTGATATCTGGTCCTAAAACTTTAATCCCCATTCGCTTACACTCTTCCATAAAGAAGGTGATTTTGTCAATACTGCCTGCATGATTTAAAACAGCAGACATATATTCTCCAGGATAATGCGCTTTTAAATAGGCTGTTTGATAGGCAACAAATGCATAACAGGTTGAGTGCGATTTATTAAATGCATATTGTGCAAACGCTTCCCAGTCGGTCCAAATTTTATCTAATACTTTTTCGGGATGTCCATTTTTCATAGCACCAGCAACAAACTGAGCTTTCATTTTATCCAGCACCGATTTTTGCTTTTTACCCATTGCTTTTCTAAGTACATCGGCGTCACCTTTTGTAAAGCCTCCAATTTTTTGACTCAGTAACATTACCTGTTCTTGGTAGACTGTAATACCATAAGTGTCGGCTAAATATTCTTCCACTTCAGGTAAGTCATAGGTAATCACTTCTCGTCCATGTTTACGTTCAATAAAGTTGGGGATATAAGCAATAGGACCCGGGCGGTACAATGCGTTCATGGCAATTAAATCGGCAAACTTATCGGGTTTTAAATCACGTAAGTATTTTTGCATTCCCACCGATTCAAATTGGAAAGTTGCATTGGTTTCTCCCTTCTGGTATAATTGAAATGTTTTTTCGTCGTCTAATGGAATATTGTCCAAATCAATTTTAATGCCATGATTCTGCTTTATTAATTGCAAGGCAGTTTTTAAAATTGATAGGGTCTTTAAACCCAAAAAGTCCATTTTAATTACACCTGCTTCTTCAATAACCGACCCTTCAATTTGTGTTACCCACAAATCCGAATCCTTGGCGGTTGCCACAGGCATAATTTCGGTTAAATCTTTTGGGGCAATGATGATACCTGCAGCATGAATACCTGTATTACGAATGGATCCTTCTAATTTTTCGGCCTCGTGTAATACTGCGGCGCGTAAATCAGATCCCTTATATATCTCTCTTAATTTTTTGATGTTATCAATATCGTCAGACTGATAACCTTCTTTTTCGGCTAATGATTTTTCTCCTTCTTTTGCGGTGATAGGAGCGTGTAAACAACGATATAATTCGGTACCTGGTTTGTCAGGTACTAATTTGGCAAGTAAATTAGATTCAGATAATGGCAAATCCATTACACGCGCAACGTCCTTGATACTGCTTTTTGCAGCCATGGTACCATAAGTAATAATTTGTGCTACTTGTTCTTTGCCATATTTTTCAACAACATAATCAATTACTTTTTGACGGCCTTCATCATCAAAGTCCGTATCAATATCGGGCATGCTCTTACGATCCGGATTTAAGAAACGCTCAAATAGTAATTGGTACTTAATTGGGTCAATGTTTGTAATGCCAATACAATAAGCAACAACACTTCCTGCAGCCGATCCACGACCTGGCCCTACAAACACATCCATCTCACGACCTGCTTTAATAAAGTCACCTACAATTAAAAAATAACCAGCAAAACCCATGGTTTGAATGGTGAACAATTCAAAATCAATACGCTCTTGAATTTCTGCTGTAATTTCAGGATATCTTTTATGCGCTCCTTCCCAAGTAATATGCTTTAGGAATTCCCACTGATTCATATTGGCGTCCTTGTGAATCTGAAACTCTTTTGGTATGGGGAAAGCGGGTAGGAGAATATCTTTCTTTAAGTTCAGCACTTCCACTTTGTCTACAATGGCATTGGTATTATCAATTGCTTCTGGAATATCACTGAACAACTCAATCATTTCACTTTGCGTCTTAAAATAGAAGTCGTTATTCGGGAACTTAAATCGTCGGTTCTTAATTTGTAATTCGTCGTTTACAAAATCGTCAAATCCTGGAGTGGATTGTTTTTCTCCTGTATTTACACATAATAAAATATCATGTGCATTGGCATCATCTTCATTTATATAGTGACTGTCATTAGTTGCAATAACAGGCACTTTGTATTTCTTTGCAAACTTTAATAGTGTTGCATTAATCGTTTCTTGTTCTGGAATGCGATGTCTTTGTAATTCGATGTAATAATCGTCTCCAAAAATATCAAACCACCATTTAAATTCTTTTTCTGCTTCTTCCTCTCCATGTCTTAAAATAAACTGGGGAACATGAGCACCTATACAACAAGTGGTTGCAATAATGCCCTCATGGTATTTTAGAATCAATTCTTTGTCGATACGAGGATACTTACTATACATCCCCTCTATATATCCAAGTGAGGTGAGTTTAATTAAGTTTTGATAACCTATTGCATTTTTTGCTAATAATACTTGGTGAAAACGATCATCCTTGGCTTCTTTGGTAAATTGTTTGATATGCCTATCCTTTACCATGTAAAATTCACAACCTACAATAGGCTTTACGACTGGCTCTAAAATATCCTTACCATTTGCATCTTTACCAACCACCTTTGTTTTTTTCCAGGCCTGACTTACAAAATTAAAGGCACCAAACATGTTTCCGTGATCGGTTATGGCTACCGCTGGCATATTGTCGGCTATCGCTTTATCATACAAACCACTAATGGATGCTGCTCCGTCTAATAATGAATATTGGGTATGTACGTGTAAATGCGAAAATGTAGGCATAATAGGGTTGGGACTAAGTATGCAAATATCGTCAAAAATAGGGGTTTGTAAGGGTCAAATTTTCCACAAAAAAGGGTTAAATCTATTCTATTTCCGTCTGATATTTTAATAATTTGGGCATCTTGGCTTATCTTGCCTTGCATGGAAATGAAAACCTTATACAGATCCTTATTATTCGCTTTTATGATTGCTTCCTTTGGTAGTTGTTCTACTATGCAATCTCTTTCCAAATCTGTAAAGTCATCTACCTCTAAATTATCAGCATCAAAACCTCATTATCAGGAACAATCAGATAATGGCAACGAGTCAATCGAATTTCTAGCCAATATTGCCGTTACACCCGGCAGTGTATTTATCAAGAATAATTCTAATGCGATAGATGTAGAGAAGATAACTAAGGTGAGCAATGATTATGATGTAATGCCATCTAATTTATCTGACGTTGAAAAAGCAAATTGGTTACAACTAAAATATTCCATTAAAATGGATGTAGCAGTTGAATCTGTTAATAATATTTCTTTGTTAAAAAAGATTGATGAGTGGTGGGGTACGCCGTATTGTATGGGTGGAAACTCTAAAGGTTGTGTTGATTGCTCTTATTTCACATTAGACGTAATGCAAAATACTTTTAATATTAGTTTAAAGCGAACTGCAGCAGAGCAATACGAACAGAGTACTAAAATTAATTGGGATCAATTAAAAGAGGGTGATTTGATTTTCTTTAAAACAGAAGGTCGTCGTAATATTTCACATGTTGCTATATATTTAGCCAATAATAAATTTGTACATGCTTCCACTAGCCAAGGCGTTACTATTAGTGACTTATCTGATCCTTATTGGCAAAGAAGATTGTATAGTTTAGGTAGAGTTTCTCCTGAAAATAAATAGATTTTTCTCGCTATTATTGCTCTAATCCAATTTGTACATAATATTGATGTCTGATTGTTTCGCCAAATGCAGATGCATCAAAGTGATCTACTTTGATTAATCTTTTTTGTGGTTGGTAGTCGGTTGGTAAAAAATCAAACTGTGTTCCTAAATAGGTAAAATGTAATGGCATATTAAATCCATTAACACATGTTTTCCATTGGTAGGTCAATATTTTTTCTTTCGCATCGTAGCTATATGCAAAAGTGGGTATTTGAATTGTTCTTAGATATTGATCAAAGACTTTGCTAAAGTTAATTCCAGATTTTATTGAAATGTAGTTTTCGACTTGTTGTGTAGTAACTGTTTGGTGGTAGAAGTCTTTATTCAATCCAATTAATATGGATCTAAATAAGCTATCATTATTTATTGCATGTCTTATATTATGTATCATGCTTCCGGCTTTTGCATACATGTCACCACTGCCTTCTTCATTCACCCCATAATGACCAATAATAGGACGATCATTTTTAATGGTTCTTCTGCTGCCAATACTATATTCATTGCCTGCTTCCTTGCCATAATAAAATTCTGTAAATAAAGTTTCGGAATAATTTGTGAATCCTTCATGCACCCACATGTCAGCAATATCTTTTGTAGTAATATTATTTGCAAACCACTCATGTCCGCTTTCATGTACAATAATAAAATCCCATTTCAATCCCCAGCCCGAACCTGACAAATCTCTTCCTAAATAACCGTTTGCAAATTTATTTCCATAAGCGATTGCAGATTGATGTTCCATGCCTAAATGCGGACTTTGAATCATCTGAAATCCATCCTCATAAAAAGGATAGGGGCCAAACCAATATTCAAAAGCCTTGATCATTTGAGGCACTTGTGTAAATTGGTTTCTTGCTTTTGCAGAGTCCTGTCTTAATGCCCAATAGTGAATATCCAAATTTCCTTTTAATCCTTTATAAGTGTCACTCCATCCAATATAGTCGCCAATGTATGGGATGATATTGTAGTTGTTGATTGGGTTAGTAACTTGCCAAGTAAAATGTTGCGTGTCGCTATTCAAATTTTCATCCCATTGTTTTTTACCATTTGCGATGGCTATTAAATTCTGTTTTTTGGGTAATGTTATTTTTATGATTGCTCCATTATCGGGTTCATCCGATTGTAAATCTTTACAAGGATACCATACGGAAGCACCAAGTCCTTGACAAGCAACAGAAACCCAAGGATTACCGTTAGCATCTTTTTTCCATATCCATCCACCATCCCAAGGAGGTCTTATCGCTTCTCGAGGGGTTCCATGATATGAAATGACTAATTGGAAATTTTCACCAATTTTATTTAGTGTCTTTGGTTTTGCTAATGCTGTATTGCCGTCTCTTGTAAAATCTAAAGTGTCCATTTTTTTTAAATGATCACTAATCATTATTACTTTATCAATTATTAATGGTTCTTGCAAATCAATCTGAATTAGATTGCTTTTATTAATGGTTTTCGCATCCCATAAAACAACTGCTTGAATCGTTTTGGTTTCAATATTTGGTGCAACCTCAATTGTGTATTTTTGAATATCAAACCAATCTCTATTTTCATTTAAACTACCACGTAAAGTGTCTGCTTTAGTGAACACTGGCTGTGCTGTTACTGACAATGCGAATGCAAATAGGGAAAGGAATAAAGTAATTTGTTTCATATTATTTAAGTAGAATCGGACGTTTTGTGTCCTAGTCTTTTTTTAACTTGGCTTTAAATACTTTCTCAAATTTTTCCAATTTCGGACCTATCACATAACGGCAATATCCTTGGTAGCCATTGTTATTGTAATAGTTTTGATGATAATTTTCAGCAGCATAAAATTTAGTAAAAGGAGTAATTTCGGTGATAATGGGTTTGTCCCAAGCCTTGGCAGCGGTTAGTTCGACAATGTATTTTTCAGCCACTTCTTTTTGATGTTCGTTATGATAAAATACTGCACTACGATATTGAGGACCTACATCATTTCCTTGTTGGTTTGGTGTTGTTGGATCATGCGTTTTCCAGAATACAGCTAAAATGTCGTCTAGGCTAATTTTTGTAGTATCAAAAACAATTTGACAAACCTCGGCATGTCCTGTAGTTTTATCACAAACTTCCTCATAGGTTGGATTTTCAATATGTCCACCACTATAACCACTGGTTACACTTACAACCCCTTCTAAACGTTGATAAATGGCTTCGGTACACCAAAAGCAGCCTGATCCTAATGTAATGGTTTCGGTATGGGACATATCTATATTTTTTAACGGTTTATTGGACTTATTAGGTTGCGCACAGGCTTCAAAGCCTATAAAAGCACTAAACATTAGTAATCCAGTTATAATTTGTTTCATGAGTTATGAATGTGGGTGTAAATTAAAACAATCTGTACCTATAATTGTTCAAATGCTGTTAATGTTTATTTAAGTAAATTTGCAGCCTAATAACAATATGAGAGTATACCCCGATAACGCCTTAACCCAATTGGAATTTGATAAGATCACTGCCATTTTATTAGGGCATTGTCAAACCAATATTGGCAAGGAGTTGGTGGAGGACATGCGTATACATACGCATTTAAAATATATACAGTCTGCCTTAAAACAAACCGAGGAGTATAAATACATTAAACTAGCCAATCAATATTTTCCTTCTGACTTTGTAATTGATATTAGAAAGGATCTAAAATTATTGGGTATTCCTGGAGCACAATTAACTGGCGAGCAATGGTTATTGGTGAGACGTTTGGCTGATCATACTGGGAACTTATATAAATGGTTTGATGCAGAGCGTAAACAAGCTTATGGCAATTTATATGAAGTGATTGGGGATAGTTATTACGAGAAAGCCATTATTGAAAGTATTGATGAGATTATAGATGAACGTGGAAATGTAAAGGATAATGCGTCGGAAGATTTAGCTAAGATTAGAATGCAATTGTTCAAAAAGCGTCAGGAGCTACGTCGCATTTTTGACAAAGTGATTCATAAGCTAGCAAAAGCAGGCTATACCGCCGACATTGATGAAAGCTTTAGCAATGGCCGTCGTGTTGTTGCGGTTTTTTCGGAGTATAAGCGTCAAGTAAAAGGATTTCTGCATGGGGAAAGTGATAGCAGAAAAACTGCATTTATTGAACCCGAAGAAACCATTGAATTAAACAATGAATTATATGGTTTAGAGCAAGATGAACAAAGAGAAGTGCAAAGGGTGTTAAGATTATTAACTGCAACCCTTGCTCCATATTCAGCTTTGTTATTGAGTTATATTCACATGGTGGGCATCTTTGATTTTATCAGAGCCAAGGCAATTTTAGCTGTGGACATGAATGCCAATATGCCCATGGTTCAAAATAATGCGACCTCTCAATTAATAGATGCATATCATCCATTGTTGTATTTATATAATAAAGTGTCTGGTAAAAAAACCATTCCCGTTAATTTACACTTGGACGACGAAGCGCGTATATTAATTATTAGTGGACCCAATGCAGGAGGGAAAACAGTATCTATGAAAACCTTGGGATTGAATCAAGTGATGATGCAAAGTGGCTTATTAGTTCCTATGAATCCAACTTCTCAAATGGGAATTTATAAGCAGTTATATATTCAATTAGGAGATACTCAAAACTTAGCTTTTGAATTAAGTACTTATTCGAGTCACTTAATGCACATGAAACATTTTATAGAAAATGCGAATGGCAAAACAATGTTTTTTATTGATGAATTAGGTAGTGGTTCGGATCCGCATTTAGGAGGAGCTTTTGCCGAAGTGATTTTGGAAGAATTATCACATAGACATGCACAGGGCATTGTGACTACGCATTATTTGAATTTAAAAGTAATGGCTAATCATAATAAAGGTATTGTGAATGGAGCTATGCAGTTTGATGAAGTCAAATTAGAGCCATTGTATCAATTGGTGATTGGTAAACCAGGTAGTTCATACACTTTCGCAATTGCTGAAAGAATAGGTTTGCCTAAGAACTTAATTAATCGCGCGCGTAAATTAGTGGACACGCACCATTTTGAATTAGATAAATTATTGAATAGGACAGAACAGGATTTGCAGTTGGTGCAAAAAGAGCGTCGTGAATTGCAAAAGAAGTTGAAAGAAAATGAGCATTTGCAACTTGAGTTGAATAAGGCATTAGATAAAGAAAAACACATACAACAGGTTCAATTATTAAAAGAGCAAAATAGAGTTGCCGAAGAAAAATTTGCTTATAAT
>CANFLP010000022.1 GCA_947447835.1 Bacteroidota bacterium | reverse complement strand
TATCTGAATATGCCATTGTTGTATGTTTTAAATGTTTTGATAATTTTTATTTCGAAAATAAATCGAATAATGAAAATGCCTTAGTGATGTGCCCATTGAATTGAATCAATATCTACACCTTCTTTGAACATCTCCCATAGTGGACTCATCTCTCTCAATTTTAAAACAGTATCTGTTACCGCTTTAATAGTGAAATCAATTTGCTCTTCGGTTGTGTAACGACCAAGTCCAAAACGTAATGAGCTATGTGCTAAATCGTCACCTAATCCTAATGCTTTTAATACATAGCTAGGCTCCAAAGAAGCAGATGTACAAGCCGATCCAGAAGACAATGCGATGTCTTTGTTAAAGCCCATCATTAAACCTTCACCCTCTACATATTTGAAAGAGATATTGCTTACATGTGGTAAACGATGTGCTGGATTACCATTCACATACGACTCATCTATTTGCTTTAATGCGTTCTCTAATTTATCTCTTAATTTAGAAATTCTTTCTGTGTCAGCAGCCATATCAGTTCTTGCAATTTCGGCAGCCTTTCCAAAGCCTACAATACCTGGAACGTTTAATGTACCACTACGCATTCCTCTTTCGTGGCCACCGCCATCCATTTGTGCAGTTACTTTTACACGTGGATTTTTACGACGAACATATAATGCACCAACACCTTTAGGGCCATACATTTTATGTGCAGTAAATGCCATAATATCAATTCCATCAGCAATAACGTCTACTGGAATTTTACCAACAGCTTGAACACCATCTGTAAAAAATAAGGCACCATGCTTTTTAGCAATCGCACTAATTTCTTTTACTGGTTGAACAACTCCAATTTCATTGTTAGCGTACATGATAGTAACCAAAATAGTAGTTGGTCTCATTGCAGCTTCCAATGCTTTTATGTCAACTAATCCGTCAGGTTGCACTTCCAAATAAGTTACTTCTGCTCCTAATTTTTCAAGGTGCTTGCAAGTATCTAAAACAGCCTTGTGTTCAGTTGTACAAGTAATAATATGATTTCCTTTGCTTGCATACATTTCAAATACACCCTTGATGGCTAAGTTGTCACCCTCTGTAGCACCAGATGTGAAGATAATTTCCTTAGGATCTGCTCCAATTAATTGTGCAACTTGCTCACGAGCATAATCAACCGCTTCTTCTGCATGCCATCCAAATGAGTGGTTTCTACTTGCTGCGTTTCCGAAATTTTCGGTAAAATAAGGAATCATTGCCTCCAATACCCTCGGATCCATAGGGGTAGTTGCGTTATGATCAAGATAAATAGGTAATTTTAACATAGCTGGGTTTAATTTTTTCTCAGAGCACAAAAGTAAAGCTTAGCCATGGATTATCGAGATTTCCTTAGCTTTGAAGTGTATTTTTTTCCCAATTCGTAAAACCAACCAAAATGGGCTATAACGTAGAACACATAGGGATTGCAGTCAAAAACTTAGCACAAAGTATTCCCCTATTCGAAAGGCTTTTGAATAGCACTTGTTATAAAACAGAATCGGTAGGTTCCGAAAATGTAAACACTGCCTTTTTCTTAAAGGAAGGTAGTAAGATAGAATTGCTGGAGAGTAGCGACCCAGATGGGGTGATTGCCAAGTTTATTGCTAAAAAGGGGGAAGGCATGCACCATATTGCCTTTGAAGTGCCTGATATTCAAGCAGAAATGGACCGTTTAAGAGCCGAAGGGTTTACTTTATTAAATGAAGTACCTAAAAAAGGAGCAGATAATAAGCTAGTTTGCTTTGTGCACCCAAAGGATAGCAACGGTGTTTTGATTGAACTTTGTCAAACGATTCAATAAGTTTCAAAATAGTATTGATGGAAATTTTAGACTGCGCTTGACTTTTTTTACAAGTAGCTGTACCAGATTATATTCAGAAGCTAAATACCTAAAGCTTCAATCGCCTTTTGCGCTGCTAACTGGCTTGCGTCTTTTTTAGTAAAGCCTTTTTGACTTGCTACTACTTCACCATCAAGTACAACATTAATTGTAAATAAACGGCGACGACCTTCTAACTGTTCGCCTGCCAAAACAAAATCAATTTGCTTGCCCTGCTTTAAGGCCCAGCCAATAATTTTATTTTTTATATTGATATCTATCAACTCTAAATCATCCATAAACAAATAAGGCTGAATCATTCTCTCTACGATCCACTTTTTAGTAAAGTCATATTTTTTATCCAAATAAATGGCGCCTACCAATGCTTCCAGCGTATTGCCAAATATTTGACTTGACTTTAATCCTCCATCCATTTTATTAAACCTAGTCATTTTACGCAGGCCCATTTGAATAGCAATATTGTTCAACTGCGCACGATTCACCATCTTGCTTCGCATCTCTGTTAAAAAACCTTCGCCTTTGTATGGATATTTTTTAAATAGATAATCTGCAACAACAGTCCCAATAACTGCATCGCCTAAAAATTCTAAGCGCTCATTATTTTCAGTAGGATTATCCTTAACTGAACGATGATTTAGCGCTGTTTGGAATAAAATAATATTCCCAGTATGGTATCCTATTAAATGATGTAAGTCCGCTTCAAAACCAGTTTTTTTAAACAAAGAAATGAATTGGTTGATGCGGCGTTTCACTGATTTTAAATTAAGCCTTGTACTTTTTCACAATCACACAGGCATTGTGTCCACCAAATCCAAAAGTGTTACTCAATGCTGCATTCACAACACGCTTTTGTGCTTTGTTGAAAGTGAAATTAAGACGATTGTCTAATTCTGGATCGTCTGTGAAATGGTTAATTGTTGGAGGAACAATATCATGAATTACCGATTGAATACAAGCGATGGCCTCAATAACACCAGCAGCACCTAAACAGTGACCTGTCATGGATTTAGTTGAACTGATGTTTAAGTTGTAAGCATGCTCGCCAAATACTTCGGTAATAGCTTTTGCTTCTGCAATATCTCCCAATGGAGTTGAGGTTCCGTGTGTGTTGATATAATCAATTTCACTTGCTACCATTCCCGCATCTCTTAAAGCTGCGTTCATAACATTCTTTGCGCCTAACCCATCTGGATGAGGTGCTGTTAAATGGTAGGCATCCGCTGTTGCGCCACCACCTACAACTTCACAATATATTTTAGCACCGCGTTTAATAGCGTGCTCTAATTCTTCTAATACTAATACTCCACTCGCTTCACCCATAATAAAACCATCACGGTCCTTATCATATGGACGGCTTGCAGTTTTAGGATCATCGTTTCTTTCACTCATTGCTTTCATGGCGTTGAAACCGCCCATTCCAGCAACACCAATTACAGCTTCGGCACCACCTGTGATGATTATATCGGCCTTGCCTAATTTCAAATTATCCATTGCAGAAATAATTGCATTGGTACTTGAAGCACATGCACTTACTACTGCATAGTTAGGTCCTCTAAAACCATGCTTCATTGAAATTTGTCCAGCAGCAATATCCAAAATCATTTTTGGAATAAAAAAAGGATTGAATCTTGGAGTGCCATCACCATGAACAAAATTGGTAACTTCTTCGGTAAAGGTTGTTAAACCACCAATGCCACTTGCAAACACCACACCTACTCGGTCGTGGTCAACATTTTCTTTTGTAATACCCGCATCTAAAACAGCTTGGTCACTAGCTACTAAAGCAATCTGAGCAAAACGATCTAGTTTTCTAGCTTCTTTACGATCCATGAAATTAGTCGCTTCAAACCCTTTAATCTCACAAGCAAACCTTGTCTTAAACTTAGACGCATCAAATTGCGTAATCATATCAGCACCTGAAACACCATTTACTAAATTATCCCAGTATTCACCAAGATTATTCCCCAATGGATTTAATGTACCAATACCTGTAACTACGATGCGTTTAGTCTGCATGACTTTGTTTTTTAAATTAATAATCCGCCTTTAAAGCAAAGGCTCAAAAAGGCGGATTAAAATATGCTGTGTTTAATTGGAAGCCGTGAAATAATTATAAAAATTATTTTGCGTGCTCATCGATATAAGCAACAGCTTGACCAACAGTAGTAATTGTTTCTGCTTGTTCGTCTGGAATAGAAATGTTGAATTCTTTTTCGAATTCCATAATTAATTCAACTGTGTCTAATGAATCAGCGCCTAAATCATTTGTAAATGATGCTTCGTTAGTAACTTCTGCTTCATCCACTCCTAATTTGTCAACGATGATTTTCTTAACTCTTGATGCGATGTCTGACATTGTAAATAGTTTTGTTTACGGCGCAAAAATATACTTTTTGTTAAAATACTCATATTTTATTTGCCTTTTTGTTTGCACATTTTGAATCTAAGTATATAATATGTGGAAATAAACGGTTTTTACCCTCTTTTTGAGTCCTTTTAGTTGTTCAAACAACCTCATTTTGACTGTTTTAGAATACGAACAAATAGTAGTTGTTTCAGGTTTTAGCAAGAATCTACCTTACTTATCTTTTAAAATACCTCTTAGAATATGCTGATCTTCCAAAGAAATAGTCAACTTAGGTATTAAAAAGAAGCTTTTAGGTCCAAAATAGAAATGAAAAAACTCGGGGCTTTCAAAATAATGTGTAACCGTATCCCAATCCCAACTTGCTTCACCCATGGATCCTCTTAGTTTAGCTTCGGACTGATCAAAATCAAAATCCCAGTGCTGTTTAAATAATTCAGTTTTCTTGTAAAACATGTTAGGCAGGATATACCAGAAAAAAATCATCAATACAATCCATAATAAGGAACCCAATAAAAAAGGTTCTGGTCTTATTTTTTTCATGAATAATAATACCGCAGTTACAATTGCATAAATGTTTACAATAATCATTAAAGATTTAATCTCGGATTGCTTGATAAAATGATATCTAAGGGCTTGCAAAACGGCATCTTTTTTATAGGAAATAGAATAAGACATTCTTAATTATTTGCGTGATTTTGAACAAAGATACGCACCGCAAAGGTTTGCAGGGAAAATTTAATCTAATAAAAGTAAAAAGCTACCTGTAAAAGAGATTGAAAAAATACAAATTGACTATATTTAGCAACGCTTTGCTTAACCAAATTTAGTTGCCATGAGATTCAAACCAAGGTTGACCTTTTCGCAAATTATCAACATGAATGTTGGTTTTTTAGGAATCCAATATAGTTTCGGATTACAACAATCTGCTGTAAATCCAATTTACGATATGTTGGGTGCTAGCCCTGATCAAATTCCATTAATGAATTTAGCAGGACCTATGACTGGTTTATTAATACAACCTATTATTGGTGCAATGAGTGACAAAACATGGTCCCCACGTTTTGGTAGAAGAAAGCCTTATTTCATGATTGGCGCCGTGCTGTGTAGCTTATGTTTATTCTTATACCCTTTTAGTAGTGCTTTATGGATGGCAGTAGGTTTGCTTTGGATTTTAGATGCTGCAAATAATACTGCGATGGAACCATACCGTGCTTTCATTGCCGATAAATTACCGCAAAGCCAACATGCTGCTGGTTTTTTAACACAAAGTTTTTTTACTGGACTAGGAATTACACTAGCTAACTTGTCTTTATTCTTTTTTCAGAAAAAAATTACAGGACACTATGGTAAACTTCCAATATGGGTTTATGCATCGTTCTTTTTAGGCACTGTTTGCTCCATTGCTTCTGTGGCCTGGTCAGTTTATAAAACGCCGGAAATTCCTCCAACCGACGAAGAGTTACAAAAATTGAAAAGTGAAAAAATTAAAATATTTACACCATTTATTGAAATTGGAAGCGCTATAAAAAGCATGCCGAAAGTAATGTGGCAATTAGGATTGGTTTATTTATTTCAATGGTATGCGTTGTTCTGTTATTGGCAAAACGCATCAAAGAGTATTGCATTATCGGTTTGGAATACAACTACCTACCAGAATAACCCTGCCTATGACGAAGCTGTTGGCTGGACAGGCTTAGTGAATGGATGGTACAATGTAGTTACCTTTTTATCTGCATTTGGTTTATTGTGGTTGGCAAAAAAAATAAGCCCCAAATTAATTCATATTATTTGCTTGGTTTTAGCAGGTGTTGGTCTTTTAATATTCCCTCATATCACAGATAAAAATTTATTATTTGTGCCAATGACTGGATTTGGTATTGCGTGGGCTAGCATGATGGGTATCCCTTATTTACTAGTCGTGCATAAAATTCCAAAAGAAAGATACGGCGTATACATGGGCATTATTAACATGATGATTGTAATTCCCATGTTGATTCAAAATTTAAGTTTTGGGTTTATATTAAAACATTTTTTAAATAATGATCCTGGTAAAGCCATCAGCTTTGCTGGAATATTTTTAATCATCGCTTCGGTCTTGACATTGTTTATTCAAACAGAAGCTGCATCGCCTGAAGAAATTGAAAATGCACCACTGGGTGCAGGGCATTAATTGAATTTAAAAGAATTATTATGAAAGTATTATGCATAGGTGAGGCTTTAATTGACATGATTTGTACCGACCGTCGTACCAGCTTATCAAAAGGACAAAATTTTTTAAAGAAAGCAGGAGGCGCGCCTGCCAATGTAGCTGCAGCAATAGCAGCACTTGGTGCAAAAGTTGATATGGCTGCAAAAGTGGGCAAGGATCCTTTTGGACAACACTTAACTGACTTATTACAAGAAATGGGCGTGGATACTAAATGGGTAATTCAAGATCCACAACACTTTACCACTTTTGCTTTTGTTTCTTTAATGGAAGACGGCGAACGTGATTTTTATTTTAATCGTGGCGCAGATGGACAATTAAGTTCGGAAGACTTAGCCGCATTGCAATTAACCGAATATAGTATTGTGCATTTTGGATCAGCAACTAGTTTTTTACCTGGACCTTTACAAACAGCATACACCGATTTATTGGCAAAGGCCAAAGCAAACAATGCAATAATAAGTTTCGACCCTAATTATCGCCACTTATTATTTCAAAATAACACGCAAAGTTTTATCAATCAATCTTGGCCATTTATTGAGCAATGCCACTTTTTTAAATTGAGTGACGAAGAAGCTATGTTAATTACTGGTTGTGATTCGGTACAACATGCTGCTGCTGCATTAAGAAAAAAATCATCGGCAATATTTGCAATCACATTAGGAAAAGAAGGCACTTTATTGTCGGTTGGCGATCATTTGGAAATGATTGGAAGTATTGCCATTACACCAGTTGATGCTACAGGTGCGGGGGATGCTTTTGTTGGCGCAGTATTGTTTCAACTTATTAATTACACACCTGCACAAGTAAATGCAATTAGCTTAGACGAATGGAGAAAAATCATTTATAACGCTAATAAAGCTGGCGCACGTACCTGCGAATACATGGGTGCCATGGAAGCCTTCAAACATTTAAATAATTCAATTTTCAATTAAAATATATTCTTTACAGTGAACTTAACTGCTTTACATGCTTTTGGAGCAGAACTACTCCAGGCAAACAAAATAGATTCAGGAAAAAAGGACAAGGCATTCGCCGAACGATTTACACAACATTTGGATACTATAGAATCCTTATTTAATGAAATTTATGCGGGTCATCCTAAACGAAATGAAAGTTTTGATGCAACACTCGCATCTATAATTCATAATTACAAAGAACGTCCAGCAACTTTCCTTAATAAAGATATTGCCAAAGAAAAAAAAGGGAACTGGTTTTTAAGTAATGAAATTACCGGCATGAGCTTGTATGTAGACAGATTTGCTGGAAGCTTAAAGGGCCTTGCCGACAAACTTGATTACTTTGATGAATTGGGTGTTAACTTTTTGCATCTAATGCCTGTTTTTGAAAGCCCAGCTGGAGAAAGTGATGGCGGTTATGCGGTTTCTAATTTTAGAAAGGTAGACGAACGTTTTGGAAACAACGATGACCTAAATGCTTTGATCAAAAAAATGAATACACAAAACATGTACCTTATGTTGGACATTGTTTTGAACCATACTTCACATCATCATGAGTGGGCTCAAAAAGCAAAATCCGGTGACCCTTATTATCAGGACTTCTTTTACTTTTACGATAATCGAGACATTCCTAATCAATTAGATCAAACCATGCCAGAGATTTTTCCAGAATCTTCTCCTGGCAGTTTTACATATATTCAAGAATGCAATAAATGGGTTATGACCGTATTCCATAACTATCAATGGGATTTAAATTATAGCAACCCAGCCGTTTTTGTAGCAATGCTTGACACTGTTTTACATTACGCTAACCTAGGTGTTGATATTTTGCGCATTGATGCACCCGCATTTATTTGGAAACAATTAGGTACTACTTGTCAAAACCTGCCTCAGGCACACACTTTATTACGCTTAATTAAACAATGCGTGCAAGTGGCTAGTCCAGGTATGGCTATACTAGGTGAAGCAATCGTGGCCCCTGATGAGATTATTAAATACTTTGGCACTGATAACTATACAGCCAAAGAATGTGATGTAGCCTATAACGCGACACAAATGGCATTACAATGGGACGCCATTGCCACAGGTGACACAAGAGTAATGTTATCGGCACAACACCCTATTATGCAAAAACCTTTTGGTTGCACTTGGATTTCTTACACTCGTTGCCATGACGATATTGGATTAGGATATGATGACTACATGATTGAACGTGCAGGATTTAATCCTTATCAGCATCGTACTTTTTTGAAAAACTATTTTGCAGGCTGGCATGAAGGATCCATTTCGGCTGGTGCTTTATTTTCGGTAAATCCAAAAACAAATGACGCACGTATTAGCGGCTCTTTAGCTTCCTTATGTGGTTTGGAAAAAGCCGTTGAGTGGAAAAGCGAAATTGAAGTTGAAAATGCATTAAGAAAAATAATTTTAATGCAGGCGCAAACCATGTTTATGGGTGGGATACCTATGTTATTTTATGGAGACGACTTGGCATATACTAATGACTATAGTTATTTACAGGACCCAGGCAAGAGTTATGACAATAGATGGATGCACCGACCTGTGATGAATTGGGAAAGAAATGAAAAGAGAAAAGATGTGGACAGTTTTGAACATCGTATTTTTAACGATACTAAAAAACTAATTGCCACCCGTAACGCTTTGCCGGTGTTAAGTGACACCAAAAATGTTACTTGGATGACACCACACAATATACATGTGGCAGGTTTTATACGCTCAAACAAAGCCAATCAATTGTATTGTTTATTCAATTATAAAAACACTGCGTCATTTGTTACCTGGTTTGCATTTAAAGAACATGGCGAAAGACCTTCGGTATTGCATGATCATTGGACAGGACAAGATTTTAAAGTGGGTAACGACAATGAATATTTTGTATTGCCTCCATATAGTTTTGCAATTTTAGAATCAGTTGAAAGTAAATAAGAAGATGTAAATAATAGACCCCCAATAAAAAAAAGGGGAGCCAAGTGGCTCCCCTTTTTTTTATATAATAAACTTATTATTAAAATTTATAGCCAACACCAATGCTAATACTATAATCAGCAAATGCTGCATCTCCTCTAATTAACCCTTTTGTATTAGCAGGATCATTAGTTTGTAAAATGTCGGCATAGCTTTGTGGTCTTTCACGTCTTACTGGAATTGGAGCGTATGCATAAAAATTAAATTTCTTATAGCTATAATTTGCACCCGGTTCAATAGCCAATACATTTCCTGGTCTTCTAAAGCCTGTGCTCTTTCCTATCAAATCAAATACAGGAATACATTCATATCTACCACCCAATGATAATGTTAATGCATTCGCCATATAGTTTACACCACCTCTTAATAAGTATTGATCTGGAACACTCATTACATTAGTTGTAAACTTAATGGCAGTAGCAGATGCAACAGCACCTCTGGTTGTACTTACGCCATTATTATCTCTTGGGTTAATTAAATAGTAAGCATTTCCATATAAGCTCCAAGTATTATTGATAGCTCTAAAACCATTTAATTCCAATGATAAGCCTAATCCACCATCACCTGGTTGAATAGATTGATCAACAGGTCCAACGCGTGTGGCAGTTAAAGAAGTATGAAATAAATCAGTTGCCTGATAATTACCTGTTGGCAATTTGATACCAACACCTCCTAATAAATTACCCTTGCTTCCCGCTTTTGGTGCAATAATCCACTTATATGCAGTTATGCGTATGTCACCAATACCTTGTGCAAAAGTGGAAAATCTTGGGTTTGCAGTGGCGTTACCCATATGCTCGTATTTAGAAGAACGCTCATTAGAAATTAATGGCAAATCCATTCCAATACTCCATTGTTCATTTATTTTTCTAACTAACGAAACGTCTACCGTACGGCTAAAATTGCGTACATCCGTTCCGTCAATTACTCTTTGTGTATTTTCGGTAGTCCCACTAAAATGTTTGTACGATTTAAAATAACGTCCGCTAATATTTAAATCCCATTTTGAACTATCCTTTATTTCATGTGATGCTTGTCCATCATGCATCATTGCATGCTCCATTGTGTTTAATCCGCCTACTGTTCTTATTGCTACGCATCCTTGTGCATTTGCATGCGTATAAAAGGCCATTACAATTAGTAATGACAAAATAAATTTTTTCATCTTGAGTTGTGTGTTTGAGTTTGATGTTTTGGTCTAATGCCTGGTTACTTTTTCATCTTAAGATGATCCACTACCCAGCTACCTACTTTTTTTCCTTGTTCTGTACTTACGATACAAGAATTGTGAAAATGTAAGCCACCATAAAATCTAGCCCAATTATTCTCATCAGCTGCATTTCTAAACGACTTAAAGCTTCTGTTTGCAATTCCAAATTCCAATTCTGTCGAATCGGTGTATGCAAAATTGTCGCCATAAACACTAGTTAATGCTTCGGCCGCTGATGAAGAAATAGTAGAGTGTCCACAAGTATATTCAGGGAATGCAGGAGTTTGCAATAAGGGTCTCCAGTTTGGATCAATATATTTATTAATCACTGTTTCTGGACGAACAGTATTGTACTCATATTTAGCATCCCAACAATGTATGAATGCATCAAACAAAGCAATCGCTGTTTTAGCGTAAGCAGTAGTTGATGTTTCAAAATCACCTTTTGCAGTTTTGTTTGCAATACCAACTACACTCATCCAGTGACCTGGAGGAGAAAACTTTTTAGTACTAAACATAGCATGTCCATTTACATTAATTTTAAATGGATTGTCGTCCCAAAAATTAGCAATATGCTTTTGTTCGTCTGTTAAACTATCTCCCGCATTTTTAACCATCATTACATTGATATAGTATTCGCTATTTTTATCTGTAATATTAAATGTCGGAGGTGTTTTTGGACGAAACTGACTTGCACTGTCTAATACCATTGTTCTAATCTCTTTCCAATGTGGTTCGGCAGCTGACGCATACATAGGTGGTGTGGGCACCCATCTTCCTGGGATATCTTTTACAGTGTACTTTTCAGCACTTCTTGTTTGTGCATAATTGTCTTTTTTACTCCATGCAATAATAGCAGTACCTACTTTTTTTGCATAGGCCTCAGATGCTTCAATCATTTTTGATGGCATACCGTGCGCTTTCACCAAATTGTGTAAGCTATCAGTATATTCTTTCATACTTCCTTCTGGAAAAGTAACCGCTTGTCCTACCATACTTAAGGCAACAATCGATGCATAAGGGAAATCTATATTCACTGTATCCTCGGGCTTAGGCACTTCGGTTAACCCTTTTAATTGACCAGCCAAACTTTGATACTTTGTAGGATTCCCTGCTGCAGTTACTTCATAACCTGCAATAGCTGCATATGCATAATTTCTTGAAGCAACAATAGGGCTAAAATTATTACCCATTACTACTTGATTTAATTCATGCACTGTATTAGCATACAAATCAGGATTGTGGGTGATTTGCTTGTAATCAGAAGCGTTGTTGCAAGCTGCAAAAATAAATACAGCAAATGCTATAGAAAGGATATGTTTCATTTTCAATAATTGAAAGAATGTGAGATTGTAAAAAAGAAAAATATCCTGCCAAATGATTTGGCAGGATTGCTTAATAAACTAAGCAATCTGTTTTGGAGGTGGCGCTTGTATAGGTAAACAAACGCTTAATAAACCCTCATTAAAATTGTTACCAAATACAATTTTACTAGGGACCAAACTTGTAAAAGACCATTGATGGTCTTGAGCTATATAATCAAAGCTGATGAGCTTTGCATTGGACTTATTGATTGGAGCCGATTTTTTATCAATTCCTTTTTGTTCTAAATCTGCGGCTAACTTATAAAAATCTTCACGTGCATTTTTAATGTGTAAGCGATCTTGGTTAGGCAATACTCTGATTTCAACACTATCATTGTAAACCCTTCTTTGTACATACTGATAAACGATACCATTAATAACCATTTCTCCATCAACTCTTTCAAATTTTGGATTATTGGCATAGTAAGGCAAGTTGATTGGCGTTTTAATAGATATTAGTTCAGATTCGTTATAATTATTTTCTTCAATCAAACTTACCAAATGCTCAGATGCTCTTTGATCAAAATAATTAGATACAATGCGATATCCAAATCCATTAAATAGCATAATGCCCAAGAATAATATGGCTGTTACCTTTTTCAAGCAGTATAAAAATACTAAAATTTATTGTATTGTGTATGTTTTGCCCAATACGCCTGTAATGGTCATTTTTTTCCATTGGGCCGGTAATTTACTAGGCAATTGAACAATCCCTTTTTCGGTAATATCCAATCCCCCAAAACCCATTAATAATGACTGAATGATCCCCCCGGCGCCGGTTCCAAAGTAGGGGTTTGTACCTCCCTTGGTTTCGGCAATCACCCTAAATGGAGGGTTTAAATTAGGGGTATAGGCGTCCACGAAAAACTGGTGTGCTTTTTCGGTTTCCCCTAACCTTGCATATAATAAAGTAAAAATGGCTTGGGTCATGGCTGGAGTCCCTTGATTAGGCACTCGCTTTGAATAATAATCCAAGTCTTTTTTAATTTGTGCGGTCGCGGTAATCGTTTTTAATGGATAAGCCAATAGATTCACGTCTGCTTGCTTAATACCTTCGCCTTTGTAACTAGCATGTTCTCTTGTTACACCCTTTCCTTCACCTTCGGTATCTGGCATAATTAAAATAGGAATATTTTTAGCAACATAATCCCAATCTGGATTCGGGTTTATTCCCAAAATATTGGCTGCTTTAATGGCTGCTTGTAAATTGGCAATAGCTGCTGCATTGGTGAAGGCATTATTATCTACATTCTCAGCCCACTCGTCTGCTGCAACAACATCATTTATTTCGAAATGTCCTGGTCCTTTTCGCTCTACCCTACTTGCCCAAAAATCGGCAGTTTCTTTTAATAAGGTCCAGCCTGTATTTTTCAACCATTCTTTATCCTGTGTTACACAAAAATAATTCCAGGTAGCAAATCCTACACAAGCTGTAATATGATGCTCAAATGGACCACTTAATGCCCATACTGGAGTTTCTTCCACACCTGTACCAGCACTTTCCCAAGGGAACATGGCACCTTTGAATCCATGATTAAATGCATTGCGTCTTGCAGCTTCTAAACGGTCGTATCTGTATTGTATCATGGACTTTGCCATCTCTGGATGTAATACTAACAAAGAAGGATACATCCATAATTCAGTATCCCAAAACACGTGTCCATTATATCCTAAACCAGACAAACCCATTGGTGATGGACTTAAGTTAGATCCTGCACGTACAAAAGAATATAAATGATACAACATACTATGAATATCCTGTTGTGCTTGATCGTCGCCGGTAATTTGAATATCACTTTTCCATAAATCTGCCCATGCTGTTTGATGGTGTTCAATTAAACGATCACGCCCTTCTAATTTTGCGAAGATGGTCATGCGCTCTGCTTCGTTTAACGGATCGTCATGATGTGCAGAGGTAACCGAGCTACCTGCTATTGAAAAATGATAACTAGTACCTGCTTTTAATTTTTTACCAAATTTCATTAAGTGCATATTGTTATCCCACATTTCATGAATCACTCTCGGCTCTGCGCCATGCGTCTCACTAAATAAGAAGGTATTAGATGCACACATCAATAATTTTCCTGTAGGGCTTTTTGCGGAAGATGTTAACAAGCTTATGACTACATGCGGTCTGTCAATTTCATTGTAATAATTTTGTACTTCTTTTAATGCATCAGGGGCTTCCATTACACTTGCTGCGCCTAGGTCAATGTCTTTTTTAGCAGTAACGGTTACATCCATCAACACAGTGAATGGCAACTGACGTAATGCATAGTAAGTATACGTTACAGAAGCCTTATCTCCCATATCAAAGCTACTTGTAAAGCTTGCGTTTTTCATGTCCAAGCTTTGTACAAAATTTTGTGTATTGTTTGCATTTATTTGTTCCCCGTTAATACTCACTTGCATATTGAGTAAATTAAAACTGCGTAAGAAATTACTTACTCTTCCGCGACCATATAAATCATATGCACCAGCGAGTACCACATCTTTTACTTTAAAAGGCTCTTGTGCCGACACGATACCTACCATTCCATTGGCTACCGTTACACCATAGTAATTTTTAGTGTCCCAGTTTTTGGCTTCTAATTTCCAAGGATTAACCGCTTGTGCAGTTCCAACTATATAGCACAATGTGGTAAGTGCAAGTATTGCAAGCTTTCTCATATCAATCAATTTGAACCAGTAATTTACACTAATCGATTCATTTTTTAACAATTTATAGATGAATTGCGACAAGCATTTTTTTGTATGTTTGTGAGCATAAAAAAGAATTAATACCATGAAGCAGTTTAAAACAATCGCAACAGTCGTAGTAGTTGTCTTATTCTTTATTATATACCTTTTCATCCCTAATAAAATTGTCGTTACAGAAAACTTAGTAGTACCTCAATCTTCCACCGGTGTAACAAGAGGTCTCATGAATATTCAATATTGGGATAAATGGATGCCTTACAAAAGTATCGAAGGCCACACCTTTATACTAGCTGGAGGTAAATTAGAAGTAGTGGAATCTTTCCTTTCGTCAGCAAAAACAAATTTTATACTAGAAGACTTTTCTACACCAGTTACTTTTTCGGCTGTGGCGAGTGGCAAGGATAGTAGTCTTATCAGATATGAAGCGATTATAGACAATAGACATGTTTCGCCTATACAAAGAATCCAAGACTATTTGATGTCCAAAAAAATTAAGGCACAGATGAACATCGTGCTTGAAGCAGCAGGGAAAAACTATTCTACCACACAAGGCATATATGGTTTTACCATTACACAAGAGCGTGTAAAAGATTCCGTATTGGCTACTACGCATCAAATATATGCGGACACCCCTAGTCTAGTTCAATTATACAATATGATTCATTTGTTGGAAGCACATGTTCAAAAAAATAACGGAACAATACATGGCGACCCTATGGTGAACATTACTAGACTAAATGAAAAGGAAGTTTTTGCACAAGTTGCCTACCCTTTAGCCAAATCCATTCCGGAAGGAAATGATATTCAAATTAAAAAAATGGTATTAGGGAATATATTAACTGTTAAAGTGGTTGGCAATGTCAACAAGGTTGCTCATGCATTTGAAGAAACGCAAAACTATATGCATGACCGATCAAAATCTTCTCCTGCTATCCCGTTTGTGGTATATAACACAAATAGATTGCAAGAAAATGATCCTAAAAAATGGGTGTCAACTATTTATTACCCGGTTTACTAGGTCCACTTTTTTCTTTCGCACCATTCATTTGAATAATCCTTAAACTATCGGAGTTCATTCCTAATACATAGGACTGTCCTTTTCCTAATTGAATTGGTTTGATGCGTCGAACTTGGCCTTTAACAACAAGCCCATTAAACGGCACTGCTTCAAATTGACCTTTGCCTTTGTTTAATAAAACAGTTCCATAATCAGCATCATATCTGCCCATTTGAACATTGTTGTCATAAAAATTTCCCATTAATATGATGTCTGGTAAAGCATCTCCATTGGCATCACAAACAGCTGCTGTTTTATAAGCTGTTACCTGTGCCTCCCAAGGTAAATTTTGTGGAGTGAAATTGCCTTTACCATCATTAATGAAAACGGTATTTGCAAAATGATACGCCTCGTAAATGGTTGCAGCTTTTAATTTTTCTTTAGTGAAAATATCAGTAATTTTTGCTTTAGCGAAATCTTCAGCATACAGGAAGTTCTTTTTTACTTTCGGTATTTGCCTTTGAATCTCATCCTTATTGGCAAACGGTATTTCTTTGCCTTGTAAATAATAAGATACAATTTGTTCAAATTTACCATTGTCATCAAAGTCATTGTAATACATCCTAACAGGCTCTTCCTTAGTCGCTTTCAGTCTTGTGTTTAATCCAAGATTTCCAGCAATTAAATCCAAGTCGCCATCGCCGTCAACATCTACTGGGAAAGTGAAATTCCACCAACCTGGCAATGTTGTAATTACTTTCTTCTTCCAATTATTACTTGGGAACAATACATCTATTCCACCCCATTGATGTGTAAGTATAATTTCTTTTTTACCATCCCCATTAATATCAGCTTCAGTTGCATTTGTTATTAAACCTATTTTTTGCAAGTCAGGTGCCACAGAAGCGGTTACATCTTTAAAATGACCGTCACCAGTATTGTACAACAAAAAACAATCGGCTGGGGCACCATAGCTCATTGCCACCACTCTGCTAGTTATTAATAAATCGGGGTAGCCGTCCTTATTAAAATCACTTGCAATGATAGCAGAAGTTTGATTGTATATTGGTATAGCATTATCCAGTTTTTTCAAGCCACCTTTCCCGTCATTTAAATAAACCCTCGACAACATATTCACGTCCTTGCCATAGTATTCATTACCACCGCTACCTACAATCAAATCCAAATTTCCATCCTTATTCACATCAGACCAAACTGCATCAACGTCCTCGTAGTTACTGTCTAATGCCAGTGCAGGTTGAATCGATTTTATAAATTTTCCGTTTTTTTCTTGCAAGTATAAAGCTCCAGCAAATCCTCTTGCTCCTCCAATAAAAATATCCTCCAATGCATCGTGATTAACATCTGCAATTGCCAATGCAGGTCCTTCGGTTGAATTCATTTGTGGCACTAACTGTTCTCTATTAAATTCCTGGAACACATTCTCTTCATGTTTAAATTGAATACCAGTTCTTGCTGTAATGTCAGACACAGGATATCCTTTCACAGGCCAATGATTATTCAATAAATCATAATTGAATTTTGGCAACCCTTTTTGATATGTATATTTAATTGTTGCGTTTCTTTTTGTATTTAAATCAATTTTTTGAAAACTATTGTCTGGCCATACTAAGTAAGCTGAATCCACCTTGGTGTTTTTTAAACCAATTTGTAAAGGTATTTCCATACTAGATAAGAATCCTTTTACAGGATATTTTTCGTAAGTCCTCACTTGTCCAGCTGTATACATAATTACCTTAGCGCCCAATGCATTTATATTTTTTTCGGTACCTTTTAAAGCTATGTTTACATATTGATTACCCTTATCTGCGCTCGTTTTATTTTCGTAGATAAAAGATTTGTCATTCACATTATTCACGACTAAATCCAAGTCGCCATCATTATCAAAGTCGGCATAGGCTGCACCGTTAGAATAAGAGTTAGGATTATTAGTGATAGCTTTTTCTTTGTCATCAAATGAAAAATTTCCTTTGTTTAAGAAAAATTGATTGGGGATTTTGATTTCGGGAAAACGATCTATTAAAGACATATCTTTTTCGCCCATTTTATTATCTCTAATTTTTTCTTGTATCTCTTGATTAGAAACATAATTCACATAGTCCATGTCATTCATGCGCTTTGGTATTCCATTTGCAATGAACACATCCTTGTAACCATCATTGTCAAAATCCATAAACAAGGTGGACCATGACCAATCTGTTGCAAATACACCAGCATACATACCTACTTCGCTAAAATGTCCATTGCGTCTATTCCATTGCAAATTGTTACGTGTAAATTGGTAGGAATACCCTACGGAAATTTTATACTTGAAAATATCATAGTCGTCTTCGCCTAAAGAACGTTTTAAAATATAAGGATCCTTAGGCAGCATATCCATGGATATAATTTCAGGAAATCCGTCGTTGTTTACATCAGCAGCGTCCACCCCCATTGAATACTGGCTTGTATGCATTAACCTGTCTTCACGTTCATCTTTAAATGACCCGTTTTTTTGATTGATATATAGATAATCATTTTCGTGAAAGTCATTCCCTGCATAAATGTCTGGCCATCCATCTAAGTTTAAATCACTTACCACAACACCAAGTCCATAACTAATAGCGGAGCTATTAATTTGGGTAGACTTTGTAACATCCGCATAATGACCGTTATCGTTTTTAAATACGCGGTCTCCAGACAAAGGGTCAAATGTGCCCATGAAATTTTGTCTTGGCGCAAATGTTCCATTTTGATGCACAGAATGATTCAACAAGAACATGTCCAAGTCGCCGTCCATGTCATAATCAAAGAAAGTAGCTTGTGTACTAAAACCTGAAAAATCTAAACCATATTTTGCCGCTTCGTCCTTGTATGTAGGTATCCCATTTTGAATGCCTTGGCATACTAATAATTGATTCTTGTCTTTGAATTTTTCAAAATTTCCTAAACGACAAATATAAATATCTAATAGCCCATCATTATTTATATCTACCACTGATACACCTGTATTCCAAGCTGAGTCTTGCGGGATTTGAGCTTGCTTAGTTATGTTTTCAAACTTCAAGCCGCCCTTATTCAAATACATTTGATTTGCGCCTTCATTGGATGCAAAAAATACATCTATCTTACCATCATTATTAAAATCCCCTGTGCCTACACCTGCGCCATTGTAATAGTACATATAATGAAACATATTAAACGCTTCATTTGGATGTAATTTATTTTCAAATTGAATACCTGTTTTTTCTGCATTCAACATCTCAAATAAAGGCGTCTCCTTTTTTTGAGATGCAGTACAAGCTGACAACAACACAATAGCAAAACCTACCCAATTATATTTACGCAAAATCATGTTGTTAGTTTTTAGAATTTACAGTGTTCAGTTTTAATAAAACCGGGGAATCGTCATTGCGAATAAATAAAACCTGAGTTGCGGATTTAGATGGCAAAGCAACAATATCCCTTACCTGACCTGTAATGGCTAGTCCTGAATTTTTGTCATCCAATACTTGAAATTGATGCTTGCCTTTATTCACTAATACCAATCCGTAATTCGCATCCAAACGTCCAAACTGTGGCAGGAATCCAAATTGATTTCCTCCCATTACTAAGTCTGGTTTATGATCCATATTTACATCCATTACCAAAGTTGCATTTAAAGACGAAAACTGAACTTGGTTTGGTAATCTTTGTATTTCAAATTGCCCCTTGCCTTTACCCCAGGCAACAATAGAGGAAGTATAGTTGTATGTTTTCTGCTCCGCTTTCGCAATCAACTCCGGCTTGAATAATTCCTGGAACGTTTTTTTAGCATAATCCTTGTAGTTTAAATTTTCTTTTTTAATCAATGGGATTTGTTCCTGCATTTCTGCTTTCAAAAACACCGTATAATCTTTGCCGTTTATTCCTCTTGTCAAAATTTTATCTAAACTTTCGTTGCCATCAAAATCATACATCCATAACTTCACTGGATTTTCAGGCGTTGGTTTTAAATATCCATTCTCACCCATATTACCAATAATTAAATCATTATTCCCATCCCCATCCAAGTCGGCAATCTGAATATTTTGCCACCAGCCAAACAAGTTATCCATGTTGGTTTTTTCTTCAACAAATTTTCCATTTGTAAACGAATAAACAACAGGGTACATATAATCACCGACTACAATTAATTGATTTTTGTGATTACCTATTACATCGCCCCAAAGCGCACTTGTAACCATGCCTAGTTTTGCAAACTGCGGCGCTATGCTTGTAGTTTTTTCTGTAAAATTACCCTTGCCATCATTTTCGTAAATAGCACTTGCAGGCGTCACTCCATATCTTAAAGGGGTATTACGCGCCCCTGCAAATACATCTAAATCGCCATCTCCATCATAATCCAATGGCACCATTACGCCTGTATTAAATGCAAACGTAGGAAATGCATTTTCATGGTAAGTGAAATTACCCTTGCCGTCATTTAAAAATAAACGATGATTCAACTCCCCACTCGCTACTAACTTATCGTTACCTCCTGCACCTACCAATAAATCCAGATCACCGTCCTTGTCTGCATCAAAAAATACTGCAGCTACATCTTCAAAGTTGTTAAATGATGTAAAAGCCGCCTGTTCTTTTTTGACAAATTGGCCATTTGCCGTTTGTAGGTAAATAGCGCCGCCTTTTCCACCAGCGCCTCCGATAAACACATCTGATAGGCCATCTCCATTTAAGTCGCCTGTTGCGGCTTTAGGACCCTCTTGAGACAACATTCTTGGGATTATACGTTCTGCGTAAAAATCCACATGGTCATTCTCCACATGTTTATCAAATTTGCTTGTGGTCAACTCCGTGAATACTGGCTGTACCATTTCCTTCTTAACTATAAATGGTTGCTTTGGCGTTTGTGCCTCTGACCATTTATACAAAGTATCTACTTTATT